>JAAZBW010000090.1 GCA_012513625.1 Actinomycetales bacterium
ACGGGCGCCACCGCCTCCTTCACCCAGGCAGATACTGCCCGCAACGGCGGCCTCACCATCATGGCGGCCTACCCGGCGGACACCTTCAGCGCCCCGGGTCCGATCCTGGAGGACCGCCCCACTTCCGGCGGGTCCTACCCCGGAGATCCCTCCTACACACCAACCTTGGTGGACCAGACCTCCAACCTCCTGCGCACGTGGTGGCCGGCAGCGCTCGGCGCCTGGGCCGCACTGCTTGCCGCGATCGTGGCCGCACGCGTGCGCAGCGGCCGGGACCTCACCTATGTGGGAATCGCCCCCGGCCAACTCCCCGCACCCGGTGAGGAGATCGAGGAGGCCAAACTCACCAGCGAGCCCCCCGTGGCCGTTCGCTTCCACCCCCCGGATGGCCTCCGGCCGGCGGAGGCGGAGGTGATCGAGGAGGAACGCGTCTCCGACGAGGCGTTCACGGCCACAATGATCGACCTCGCCGTGCGGGGCTACTTCACGATCGCGCCCGCCAAGACCTCCATGACCGGCAAGGTCAACGACTGGGAGCTGACCCTCAACCCGGACGGCCCGCCGCGTTCCGAACTCTCACCGTTCGAGGACGAGCTCATGCGCGCCTTCTTCCGAAAGCGTTCGCAGGTGAAGATCTCCTCCCTCAAGGGCGATTTCGCAAAGCGGATCGGGAAGTTCAATAAGGTACTCACCGCACGCTCGGACACCCAGGGCTGGTTCACCAGGACCGGGCTGCTCCGCCGCGGGGGCACGACGGGTTTCCTGGTATTCGGCGTGTACCTCGCGATCTTCGCGGGCTTCAGCTCCGGCGGTTCGCTCTTCCTGACGTTGGGACAGGGCCGCTACATCCCACTCCTGATCGCCGCAGTTGTGGTTCTCGTCAGCCTCGTGATCGCCCTTGTTTCCACCACGAAGGCCGCCCACGCGCGGTCCGCCCGCGGGCGGGCGCACTACGAGCAGATCCGCGGATTCCGCGAGTACCTCACCACTGCGGAGGCGCACCAGTTGCGCTGGGAGGTGGGTGAGGACATCTTCTCCAAGTACCTGCCGTGGGCGATCATCTTCGGCGTGGCCGACCGCTGGACCTCCCTCTTCGCCCGTCTCGCCGAGGAGGGCTCCTACACGTTCGTGCCCACCTGGTACGTGGGTTACGGCCCCGGCAACCCGGCCTTCCACGTGCGCTCGATCGGCGATTCCGTGAAGAGCCTCGGTACCACCGGCATGAGCACCCTCTCCTACACGCCAGGTTCCTCGGGCGGGTCCGGATCATTCAGCGGCGGCGGCGGGTTCAGCGGCGGCGGTGTGGGCGGGGGCTCGTTCGGCGGGCGGTAACCCTCCCAGCCCGACGACGGCGCCACCCCCGCCGCCAGGGCCCCTCGCCGCGCGTCAGCCGTGGGCGCTGAGCCGCGGCCGCCGCCCCTGCGGCAGGTTGGCGAGAAGCACCGCCGCCGAGATGAGCGCCAGCCCCGCCAGCTCGAACACATTCGGAATCTGTGCCAGGGCGAGCGCCCCCACCAGCACCGAGGTGGCCGGCAGCAGCGCCAGCAGGATGGCAAACGTGGCGGGCGGCAACACCCCGAAGTTCAGCTGGTCCACCACGTAGGGCACCACGGAGGACAACAGCGCCACCAGCACGAGCGAACCCATCACGCCACGATCCGTGAGCGCGGACGGGGGCGTGAGGAACGCGAGCGGCAGGAAGGCCACCGCGCCAGCCGTCATCGCCACCGAGAGCCCGTCCATGCCATCCGTGCGGCGGGCGAGCCGCGAACCGAGCGTCACGTAGAGCCCCCACAGTGCCCCGGCCGCGAGCGCCGCCAGCAGCCCGAGTACCGTGCCGGGGCTCCCCCAGTCCAGCCCCAGCCCTCCGATCACGACGACGCCCAGCCCGGCCGCCGTGATCGCCGCACGTTGCGTCCAGCCCCGGCCCGTCATGGCCGCCACGGCAATCGGCCCCACGAACTCGAGGGCCACCGTGGTCCCGAGCGGGATGTGCTCGATCGCCACGTAGAAGGTGGTGTTCATCGCGGCCAGCACGATCCCGAACGCGGCCGCCTGCCGCCACCAGGAACGTTCCAGCCGCCACGGGCGCCGCCAGGCGAGCAGGAAGAGCGCAGCGAACATGATCCGCCACCACGAGACGGCGAGCGCGGGCGCGTGCGGGAACACCCCCACGGCAATCGCGGCACCGATGTACTGGGTGATGCCGCCGAACACGAAAAGTGTGACGGCGCCGGCGTACCGGGCCGGCGGCACCGGGGTCTCGACCATCTCTCAGATATCGACCCAGAGGAGCCGGTGGTCGGAGGCGCGCATCACCTTGGCGCCGGAGGCCGAGGCCTCCACGCTGTCCGATCCGAGTATCTGGTCCGGCTGGCGGCGCGGATCCTGAGCCGGGTAGCTGAATTCGGAGACGAGGGCGTTCATTCCGGTGGCCTCCACCACCTCCTCAGGCCCCAGGGAGAGGTCGCCCACGAGCAGGAGTGGCTCTGGGAGCTGCGAGACGGACCGGGTCACGTCACGGAGCTGCCGGCGCGCCACCACCCGTTCAAGTGTGAGGTGGGTGTTCGCCACCGCCACGGGGCCCCCGGGGGCCTCCACCACGGCAGCCAGCAGTGTGCGGGTGGTATCCACGAATCGCACGAAGGTGCCCGGCCGGCGCAGGCTGCCCCGCTGCAGCCGGACGGCGGGCAGGGGCCGCCGCATGGGGTGCACGTGCCAGCTCGAAACCGGGAAGCGGGAGAGCGTGGCGATCCCGAACGCCATTCGCCCGGCCGCGTCCGAGCGCTTGGGTTGCTTGCGCAGCCCACCCACGAAGCCCTGGAAGAATGCAGCGAACCGGTAGTGGTCCAGCCCCAGCTCTCGGGCGAGGATCTCCGATTGGTTGAGGCCCGCCGAACGCGACTGGCCCTGGTCCACCTCCTGCAGGCACAGCACATCGATCTCCAGCCGGCGGAGCTGGTCCGCGAGAGCGATCAGGGACTCCGCGTCGGGGGCCCTCCCCCAGTCGTCGGAGCCCCTCGGCGCGCGACCGTGCTGCATGTTGAAGGTGGCAACCCTCACCGGGTTTCCTCGAAGGTGAGGCTGATCGAGTTCATGCAGTAGCGATCGCCCGTGGGAGTCTGCGGCGCATCTGGGAACACGTGGCCGAGGTGGGAGTCGCACCGGGCACACAGCACCTCCACCCGCCGCATGCCAAGCGTGGTGTCCTCCCGCAGCGTGACCGCGTCCGAGTCGGCCGGATCATAGAAGCTCGGCCAGCCGCAGTGGGCCTCGAACTTGGTGGCGCTCCGGAAGAGTTCTGCGCCGCAGGCCCGGCAGCGGTAGATGCCCTCCCGGTCCTCGCTGAGGAGCTCGCCCGTGAAGGGCCGCTCGGTGCCGGCCTCGCGGAGTACTCGGTATTCGGCCGGGGAGAGGATTTCCCTCCACTCGGCCTGGGTGCGGGTGATCTTCTCCGTCATCGTTGTTCTCCGTTCTCTTCCTGCGGCCTCTGGCGGCGTTTCGCCAGTTCCTCGCGTTCGGCCATGTCCTCCGGCGGGGGGCCCTCCATGAGTCTCGCCCTTTCCTCCGCCCCGGGCGAACCGGCGTAGAGGCGCGATTCGGCCGAGCCGGGCCCACCGTCACGATGGTGGACCGGCGCCTCGGCGCCCCGGATCGAGGTGCGCTCCGGTTCCGGAACGGGGACTTCGGCCCCGGTCTCGTCCACGTCCGGTCCCCCGGGGGGACGACCGTCCGATGCGGGCCCCCCGGCCAGGGCACCCGCCGCCTCGATTGCGGCCAGATCGTCCGGCGTGAGCAGGCGTGTCTCCTCTTGCGAGGGGAGTGGGAGCACCAGGTCATGCCCTGCGAGCTTGGTGGGATCGAGACGGGAGGCGAGCAGGTCCGCCTTCTCGGCCTCACGGCGCGCCCTCTTCGCCGGGTCATCCTTGCCGAGGAGCCAGCTGAAGACCGAGTCCTCCTCCTCGGGCTCCGGGGCGCTCTCCTCCTCGGGTTCCTCGGCAGGCCGGGTCTCCTCCCACGCACGCTGGACGTCGTCGATGAACTCCTGCCGGTCTTCCGCGGGCGGTGCGGTGGTTGTGTTCGGCTCGATCCGGTAGCGGGGAACCGAGTAGGAGGCGTTCTTCTGCATCCACTCCACAAGGCTCTCGCGCACGTGGCAGCGCAGGTCCCACAGCAGTGGGGGGTTCGCTGCGGAGACCACGGCCCGCAGGGTGATCTTCCCGTTGACGGCGTCGGTCACCTGGAGGAACGCCGTCTCGCCGTCCCAGAGGTCGGTGCTCTCGACGATGCGCTGCAGTTCGATCCGAAGCGCCGGAATGGGGGTGAACCAGTCGACGTCCATCATCACCGTCCCCAGCAGGTCCGAGTCCTGGCGGGTCCAGTTCTCGAACGGCTGGTTCGTGAAGTAGGTGGAGGGCAGGATAATGCGCCGGTTGTCCCAGAGGCGCACCACCACGTAGGTGAGGGTCAGTTCCTCGATCCGACCAAACTGGGTCTCCACGACCACAGCGTCGCCCACGCGGATCGAGTCGGAGAAGGCGATCTGTACGCCGGCGAATATGTTGCCGAGCGTGGACTGGAGCGCGATACCGGCCACCACCGAAGCGAGTCCCGCGGAGGCGAAGAAGGTGGCACCGATGCCGCGGAATGCGGGAAAGGTCATGAGCACACCCACGATCGCGGAGAGCCAGATGAGCGCGATCCCCATCCGGCGCATCAACTGCATCTGGGTGCGGACCCGGCGGGCGTGCCCGGTCTCCTCGCTCTTCTCGAACTTGAGGAGGACCGCGTCCTCCACGGCGAACAGGAGTGCCGAGAGAGCGTACGCGGACACGAGGATGAGGGCTATCGAGAATACCTGGACGAACACCGGACGCCACGCGACCTCGGATCCTGCCACCGGCTGCTGGGTGGCGAACAGGATGCCGATCCCGGTGCCGAGCGTCACCAACAGGAGGCGCTGTGGGAGCCGGAGCCGCTTCGAGAACGCCTTCCAGACCGGATCGCGGCGACGCAGCGCGAGGGCGATCACCGAAAGACCCACGGACACCACGGCCCCGATCAGGAAGCCGCCGATCCCGAATACCACCAACTGGAGCAAATCGAGGGCCACCTCGGCGGCGGTGTCTCCGGGTGCTCCATCTATCTGGAGGGCGGTCAGGGGCATGCACTCAGCCTAGTGCGCAGGATCAGGCCCAACCGAGTTCGTGGAGGCGCTCGTCGTCGATCCCGAAGTGGTGGGCGATCTCGTGGACCACCGTGACCGCCACCTCCTCGATGACCTCCTCACGGGTTTCGCACATACGCAGGGTGGGGCCGCGGTAGATGAAGATGCGGTCCGGCAGGGAGCCGCTCGCCCACCAGGAGTCCCGCTCCGTGAGTGGGGTGCCCTCGTAGAGGCCGAGCGTGTCCCGTTCGATATCCTCGGGGGGCTCTTCCTCGATCAGGAACACCACGTTGTCCACCTGGGCCATGAGTTCCTCGGGGACCAGGTCGAGTGCGTCACCCACCGCGTTCTCGAAGTCCTCCTCCGACATCTCGACCATGATCATCCCCATGAGATTCGCGTCCCGCCGGTGCATGTGACGCAGGTGATAGCCCGCCGCTTTGCGCCACCGGCTCCAAGTCTCGTATGCTATCCGAGGTTCGACGGCGCGAAGCGTCGGAGGTCTCCGGGCCCCCATCGTCTAGTGGCCTAGGACGCCGCCCTTTCACGGCGGTAGCACGGGTTCGAATCCCGTTGGGGGTACGA
>JAAZBW010000002.1 GCA_012513625.1 Actinomycetales bacterium
CCGGGGCGCAGTTCGGCATCACGGTCACCTCGCTGATTACTGGGTTCATCGCCGAACCGTCGATTGCGGCGCTCCTGCGCGGTCCGCTCCAGTCTGCGGGACTCCCGGAGGCCACCTCCGCCGTGGTGGCGTTTGCCTCGGCGTTCATGATCGCGACGATCGCGCAGATGATCTTCGGGGAGCTGATCCCCAAGAACTGGGCAATCGCGGAACCGCTCCGCGTGGGGCGCGCCGTGGTGAGCGCGCAACGGTTCTTCACCTGGATCTTCAAGCCGCTCATCTGGTTCTTCAACGGCACCGCCAACGTGGTGGTGCGGATGTTCGGGATCGAACCGCAGGAGGAGCTCGCCTCCGCACGGGAACCGCAGGAACTCGCCTCGCTCGCGGTCCGCTCAGCGCAGCGGGGCCTGCTCGGGGAGCAACTCGCCCGCCGCCTGGACCACTCCGTGACCCTGCACGAGCACACTGCCTCCGATGCCATGACGCCCCGGCCCAAGGTGCACTTCCTTGACGAGGAGGACTCCGTTGCGGACGTGCTCCGGCTGTGCGCGGAGACCGGCCACGCACGCTTTCCCATCTACCGGGACACAGTGGACCAGATCGTGGGCGGAGTGCACTTCAAGGACGCCCTCGCAGTGCCGGCGGGCGAGCGCGCCACCACTCCCGCGGCCTCCCTCATCCGGCCCGTGCCCGCCGTGCCGTCCACCATGCCCCTCGGTTCGGTGCTCGAGATAGTGCGCAACGGGCTGCAGATGGCACTCGTGGTGGACGAATACGGCGGCACCGATGGCATGGTGACTCTCGAGGACATCGTGGAAGAGATCGTGGGCGAGATCGACGACGAGCAGGACCGTCCCACCCGCGCCTACCGCCAGCTCGGCGAAGGCCGCTGGGCCCTCTCCGGCCTCATGCGCCCGGACGAGGCCGGCGAGTCCGTGGGTCTGCAGCTGCCGGAGGCGCGTGAATCGGACACGCTCGGCGGGCTCATGACGGAGCGCCTCGAGCGCTTCCCCCGTGTGGGCGATGAGGTGGTCCTCCGCGCACTGGACGAGTCACAGCCCGATGATGTGGGGCTCCCCCAGCCGGTGGGCGTGCGCCTGCGCGTCACCCGCCTGGACGGGTTCCGGGTGGACCGCATGCTGCTGACCGTGGAGGACGAGGTGCCGTCGGCACAAGAGGAGAACAATGTTTGATCCCACGGCGCTCCTGATTGCCCTCGCACTCCTGCTCGCGAACGCCTTCTTCGTGGGCGCCGAGTTCGCGCTCATCTCTGCCCGCCGCACGCAGGTGGAACCCACGGCGGAGCGAGGCTCCCGCGCCGCCCGCATCACGCTCCGGGCAATGGACCGGGTATCCCTCATGATGGCCGGTGCGCAGCTGGGGATCACCATGTGCTCCCTCGGACTCGGCGCGGTGGCGGAGCCCGCCGTGGCACAACTCCTGGAGGTGCCACTGGGCGCGCTCGGGATCTCGGGCGCCGTGCTGCACACCATCTCGTTCACCGTGGCGATGGCGATCGTGGTGTTCTTCCACATGGTGTTCGGCGAGATGGTGCCCAAGAACATCGCGATCGCCCGGCCCGGCCCCACGGCGATCGCCCTCGGTCCCACCCTGTTCGCGGTGGTCACGATCCTGCGGCCATTCATCTGGTTCCTGAACTGGTCCGCGAACGTGTTCCTGAAGATGCTGCGGGTGACCCCCCAGGACGAGGTGGCGTCCACGTTCACCGCCGATCAGGTGGCTGCGTTCATCGAGGAGTCCCGCAAGGAGGGGATCCTCGAGGACACGGAGCACCAGCTGCTCGCCGGCTCCGTCACGATCGGAGAGGAACGGCTCTCCTCCGTGATGGTGCCCATCGCGGAACTCGTGGCGCTGCCGCACGGGGCCACTCCCGCGCAGGCGGCGGACCTGTGCGTGAGCGCCGGATTCTCGCGCTTCGCCATCCGTTCCGCTGGGGGCCAGTTGGTGGGGTACGTGCACCTGAAGGACTTCCTCGGGATCGACGACGACGACGCCCACCACCCCATCCGCGAGAACCAGATCAGGCCGCTCGCCACGATTGCGCACGATGCCACGCTCGAGCAGGCGCTCGTGGAGATGCAGGTGCGGGGCACCCACTTCGCGCTCGTGGTGGAAGGGGAACGGACCGTGGGGGCCGCCACGCTCGATGACGTGATGGAGCTGCTCATCGGTGAGATCGAGGACTGGGGAGCCCGCCCGATCGGGTGAGCTCCGCCGTCGAGATGGGTACGCCCGCCCGGGTGAGCTTCGCCGTCGGGAGGGGTGCGCCCGCCAGGGTGAGTTCCGCCGTCGTCCATCCTCCGGACGTGCGAGGGCCCCGGAGCCGTAACGACTCCGGGGCCCTACGCGGGGGTTCCGCCGGTCAGCAGCAGCCGGTCTGGACGTTGCGCTCCGCATCCGCGTCACGCATGCGCCAGAACTCGCGCTCACTCATCGGTTCGTGATCGGGGTGCTCGTGCCGGTGCCGCGCGAGGTACTTCTGGTACGCGCTGGAACCGAAGAGCTCACCGGTCCACCAGCGGGCGGTGGCAAGCCACTCCCGCACGGATCCCACTACCTGAGCCATCAGGCCTTCTTCTCCTCATGGGCCTTCACACCGTGAAGCAGTACGGGATCTACCACCTCCGCATACTCCTTGACGAGCTTCTTCTCGAGCGGGTTCGCCACGAAGCTGGAGGGAGCGAAGAAGTTGGACTCCTGGAAGGCGTCCTCCGAGTTGGTCAGGTCCTTGTTCTGCAGCGTCTTGAAGATACGCAGCGCGGCGAAGACGAGGACGATCGCAACGCTCACCACGAACACGATCGAGAGCGTGCCCTGGATGAACGTGTTGCGGATGACCGCGGCGTTGTTGTCGATCAGAAGCGGATCGGTGAGGGTTTCCGCCCTGGCGCGGGCGTTCGACCACTGAGTCCAGTATCCAATCGCCGCATCCTGGGAGAAGATCTTCTGCCAGGAGGCCGTGAAGGTGACCGCCACGTCCAACGTGAGGGGCACGAGTGGGATCCAGATCCACTTGACGTAACCCTTCCGGACCACCACGACCGTACAGACCGTGAGTGCCACCGCGGCGATCAACTGGTTCGCGATACCGAACAACGGCCACAGGGTGTGGATACCACCTCGTGGATCCGTCACGCCCATGAGCAGCACCGAACCCCAGGCGGAGACCACCACGAGGGTGGAGAGCCACGCGCCCAACTGCCACGAGGGATCGCGGAACTTGGGGATCCAGTTACCCAGTGCGTCGGAGAGCTGGAAGCGGGCCACACGGGTCACCGCATCAACGGCCGAGAGGATGAACAGTGCCTCGAACATGATCGCGAAGTGATACCAGAAGCCCATCATTCCGGAGCCTCCACCGATCTTGTGGAGGATGTTCGCCAGACCCACCGCAAGGGTTGGGGCACCACCGGTTCGGGCCACCACGTTCGGCTCACCAACATCGGCGGCGAGCTTCTCGAACGCGTCGGCGCCGTAGTACATGACCAGGTTGCCGTCCGCGTCCTCAGACTCCCACTCCACGTGGATCTGCTCACCCTTGGTGTTGGTCACGCCCAGATTCGCGACGGCCAGTTCTGCCGCCTCGGCGATCTCACGTGCGGTCGGGTCAACCGTGGTTGCGATCGTGGTCCCACCGAGGTTGTCGATGGTGGCACGGGACATGTTCATACCGAAGTACACGCCCTGGTTCAGGGTCACGGCGGCGGCAAGCGCCATCGCGGCCACGAAGGACTCCATGAGCATGCCGCCGTAGCCGATCATGCGGACCTGGGATTCCTTCTGGATCATCTTGGGCGAGGTACCGGAGGACACCATGGCGTGCATGCCGGACAGTGCGCCACAGGCGATCGTGATGAACAGGAACGGGAAGAGGGTTCCGGCGAACACCGGGCCCTCGGTGTTGGAGGCGAACTCCGTGACGGCCGGCATCTGGATGATCGGACGGACCACGATGATGCCGAGCGCGAGCACGATGATCGTTCCAGCCTTCATGAAGGTGGAGAGGTAGTCGCGCGGGGTGAGCAGCAGCCAGACGGGGAGCACTGCGGCGAAGAAGCCGTAGATCACGATCGCCCAGACCAGCACGGTCGGGGAGAGGGTGAGGAACTCACCGAAGGAGGACTCGGCAACCCAGCGGCCACCGATGATCGCGGCCATGAGGGCCACGAAGCCGAAGATGGAAACAACCGTGATGTTGCCCGGCTGCACGAACCGCAGCCAGATGCCCATCACGAGCGCGATCGGGATGGTCATACCCACCGCGAAGACGCCCCAGGGGCTCTCGGCGAGGGCGTTCACGCAGATCATCGCGAGGACGGCGAGCACGATCATGAGCATCACGAACACGATGATCATGGCGATGGTTCCACCCACCTTGCCGATCTCGTCCACGGCCATCTGACCGAGCGAGCGGCCGCCGCGGCGCATCGAGAAGAACAGCACCAGCATGTCCTGGACGGCGCCGGCGATCAGAACACCGAAGATGATCCAGAGCGTGCCGGGCAGGTAGCCCATCTGGGCGGCGAGCACGGGGCCGACGAGGGGTCCGGCACCTGCGATCGCGGCGAAGTGGTGGCCGTAGAGGACCACGCGGTCTGTGGGGTCGTAGTCGCGGCCGTTGTTGATGCGCTCCGCCGGGGTGGCGTTGCGGTCGTTCGGACGCATGATCTTGCGCTGGATGTACAGCGCGTAGAAGCGGAACCCGATCGCGTACGTGCTCAGGGAGGCGATCACGAACCAGATCGTGTTCACCTCCTCGCCGCGGATGATGGCGAGCATCGTCCAGGCGAAGCCTCCTGCGATGGCGATGGCCGCCCACAGGGCGATCTTGCCGGGGGTCCACTTGCTGTGTGGCTTCGTACCAACAGGTACGCCCTCGGAGTTACGGAGAATGTGCTTCTCCTCCTCCTCCGAATACTCAGGAATCCTGCTTACTACTTCGTTTGACATTGAGGGGTTCCTCTTTCTCTTCAGCACCCCATCTCAAGGGCGCGTTCGACAGGACTGACACTAGTCCTTTTTGTGGAGGTTCTGCACTTAAGTGTCGTACTACTTGTGGGAGTTGTGGTGAACAGGTAACGAACCTTCGAGCAACCCACGGTGTACGGCCCGCGGTGCATGTCCCGTGACGCCGCGGAATCTTCCGTGCCCCGCCGTGGTTGTCCCTGACGTGAGCACTGTTGGAAACACCGTGGGGATCATTGGCGCCGGCAAGGTGGGGACGGCTCTCGGCCGCCTCGCCCACAACGCTGGCTGGGATGTCCTCTTCTCCGATGTCAACGATGCCAGCGTCCAGGGGCTGATTATCGAGACGATGGTCCCCGGTGCCCGGCTCGTTTCCGTGCCTGAGCTGGCAGGGGCCGCAGATTTCGTGATCGTGGCGGTCCCCTTCGGGGCCTCCCCCGCGGTGGAGTGGAACGCACTGGACGGCCACGTGGTGGTGGACGCCATGAACCACTGGTACGCGGTGGACGGAGACCTCCCGTGGCTCGAGGGTTTCGAGGGCGCGACGGCGGAGCTCACCCAGTCCCGCAACCCCCGCATGCGCGTGGTCAAGTCTCTGAACCACCTCGGGTATCACGACATGGAGACGGACGCCCGGCCCGCCGGCGATCCGATGCGGCGCGCGCTGACCGCAGCCTCGGACGATGTGGAGGCGCGGGCCGTTGTGGCGAGATTCATCGATGAGATCGGGTTCGACCCCCTGGTGGCGTCACTCGCGGACTCGAAGCTCCTGGAGCCGGACGGGCCGGTGTTCGGGATCGAACTCTCTGCCGAGGAAATGCTGGCGGCCCTGAATGAGACCGGCGGCGCAGGCACGGCAAGGCCGGCCTAGCCCCGCCCCCGCCCCCGCACCCGCCAACAAACCACCGCCGACTGTGTGGTTAAGGTTCCCAAAACCACCGCCGACTGTGTGGTTAGGGTTCCCAAAACCAACGCCGACTGTGTGGTTTAGTTCAGACCCGCTGGTCTACACCACACAGTCGGTGGGAACTTCGCGGACTCGCAACCACACAGTCGGCGGAAACTTCGCGGACTCGCAACCACACAGTCGGCGGGAACTTCGCGGACTCGCAACCACACAGTCGGCGAGAGGGGGGTGGTCGGCGGCGACTGGGGATGTCGGCGGCGGCTTGCCGTTTACCGCAGGAAGAGCTTGCGCAGCCGCACCGTCGTGAACCACAGGCCCACCGCCACCATCACCAGGAAGTACCCGGCGTGCAGGAGCGTGGACCAGTCGAAGTGGGCCACCGCCAACTGCCGCATCAGCTCAATTCCGTGCCAGAGCGGCAAGGCCTTCGCGAACGCCTGCAGCACGCCGGGCAGGATCTCCACCGGGAACAGGGTGCCGGAGAGCATGAACATCGGCATCATCACGAAGTTGATGAGGTCCATCTGTTGGAAGGTCTTCATGAAGCTCGTGATGCCCATCCCGAACGAGGCGAAGCCGAACGCCACGAGGATCGCCGCCGGGATCATCAGCAGCGGCATCACGCCGGTCACGATCCCGAGCCCGTACAACACGGCCATGAAGCCCACGGAGTAGAGGAATCCGCGGAACAGCGCCATGAAGATCTCGCCGATCGCCACGTCCATCGGCCCGAGGCTGGTGGAGACCATCCCCTGGTAGAGGCGCGCGAAGCGCATCTTGAAGAAGACGTTCCAGGTGGAGTCGTAGATCGCGCCGTTCATGGCGGAGGAGGCGAGCAGCGCCGGCGCAATGAACTGGATGTACGGAATCTCCTGTCCACCCGGGCCGGCTACCGTGCCGATCAGTCCGCCGAGCCCGTACCCCATCGCCAGCAGGTACAGCAGGGGCTCGAAGAACCCGGAGACGATAATGATCCAGTTCTGCGCCAGGATCACCTGGAATCCGCGCTCGATCACGGCGCGGGCGTTGCCGGAGTAGTCGGCGCGGAACGGGCGCGGCCGCTGGAGCCGCTCCACGATCTCGGGCATTGGAGCCGGCGGGAGGGCCGTGCCGGCGGATGTTTCCGGCGTCGTCGACGACGAAACTCGCCTCACCATGCACGCCTCCCCTCGGTGCCGGTCCGGGCCGGCGGCCACACTCGCCTCATGAGGTGAGCCTCCTCGCGTAGACGCGGCGGGCCAGGACCAGGCCCACCGCGGACAGGACGGTCAGGAACGTGAGGTGGACGGCGATCATGGCGCCGGAGACCTCGTGGCCGTACGTGGCGGCGCGGCTGAGTTCCGTGCCGTGCCACACCGGCGAGATCCAGCCGATCCACTGCAGGTAG
>JAAZBW010000091.1 GCA_012513625.1 Actinomycetales bacterium
AGCACGTCACGGGCGATGATTGCCTCCTCGGCCACGGCCGGCCAGCCCGTGAGGCCGAGCTCCGCGGAGACCACGCCCTCGTGCATCTGGGCGCCCTCGGTCAGCTGCGGATCCTGCGCATGCTGGGCGATCACGCCGTCGAAGGCCTTCACGTACTCGAGCGCACGGCGCATGAGCACCGGGTCGGAGACGCACATCCCGTCGTCGGAGAACATGCGCACCCGGGCGTCCGAGGTGGCCATGGCGCCCAGTTCGGCGAGGTGCCGGCCCTCAAGTCCCACGGAGACGGCGCCCACCGGGCGAACGTCCACCCACCCGGCCTGCTCGCCCAGGTGGGCCACCTGTTCCACCACGCCGGCGGTGTCCGCCACGGGCAACGTGTTCGCCATGGCGTGGACGCAGGTGAAGCCGCCGAGGGCGGCGGCGCGGGTGCCCGTCTCCACGGTCTCCGCGTCCTCGCGCCCGGGCTCGCGCAGGTGGGTGTGGGTGTCCACGAGGCCCGGCAGGGCGATGAGGCCGCTTCCGTCCACGATGACGACGTCGTCACGCTCTGCAGCGGCGTCCCGGGCGGAACTGCCGAGCGCCGCGATCACGCCGTCGGCAAGGAACAGGTCCGTCTCTTCCTCCCCGTAGGGGCGGGGACCGGTGATGAGGTAGCTGGTCACTGGGGCGAGCCTTCCTGGGAGGCGAGGAGGAGGTAGAGGACGGCCATGCGGACGAATACGCCGTTCGCCACCTGCTGGAGGACCACGGAGCGGTCCGAGTCGGCGGCGTGCGCCGAGATCTCGAGGCCCCGGTTCATCGGTCCCGGGTGCATCACGATGGAATGCTCGGGGAGGCGGTCGAGGCGCGGCCGGTCGAGGCCGTAGTTGCGGGTGTACTCTTGGGGCGAGGGGAAGAACCCGCCGCTCGACATCCGCTCCCGTTGGACGCGCAGCATCATGACCGCGTCGGGGCCCTCGGCCAGCACCTCGTCGAAGTCGTAGGAGATCCGGGCATTCCAGGTCTCGGCTCCCACGGGGATGAGCGTGGAGGGACCCACCACGGAGACGCGCGCGCCGAGGGTGGTGAGGAGGTCCACGTTCGATCGGACCACCCTGGAGTGGAGGATATCCCCCACGATCACCACGTGCCGGCCTGCCAGATCCGTTCCGTTCTCGGCGCGCTGGCCGCCGCTCCCGAGGTGACGGCGCAGCGTGAACGCGTCGAGGAGTGCCTGGGTGGGGTGCTGGTGTGCCCCATCTCCCGCGTTGATGATCGGCACGTCGATCCAGTCCGTGTTCGCGAGCCGGTGCGGGGCGCCGGAGGCGGAGTGGCGGATCACCACGGCGTCCACGCCCATGGCGTCGAGTGTCTGGGCGGTGTCCTTCAGGGACTCGCCCTTGGAGACCGAGGAACCCTTTGCCGAGAAGTTGATGACGTCTGCTGAGAGCCGCTTCGCAGCCGTCTCGAACGAGATCCTGGTGCGGGTGGAGTCCTCGAAGAAGAGGTTCACCACGGTCTTCCCCCGCAGGGTGGGGAGCTTCTTCATCTGCCGGGACTGCGTCTCCGCCATGGCCTCGGCCGTGTCAAGGATCTGCAGGGCCTCGGCCTGGCTGAGGTCCGCGGCGGCGAGGAGGTGGCGCATCAGTTGTGCTCCCGCCCGGCCGGAGGCTCGATGGTGACCGAGTCCTCGCCGTCGATCTCGCTCAGGTGCACGGTCACTCGTTCATCGGCCGCCGTGGGAAGGTTCTTGCCCACGAAGTCGGGCCGGACCGGGAGCTCGCGGTGCCCGCGGTCCACGAGGACCGCCAGCTGGATCCGGGCCGGACGGCCGTGGTCCGCGAGTGCGTCGAGCGCCGCACGGACCGTGCGACCGGAGAAGAGGACGTCGTCGATCAGGACCACCACCCGGCCCTCGATTCCGCCTGCCGGGATCTCCGTGCGTTCGAGCGTCCGCAGGGGCTGGGCATGGAGGTCGTCGCGGTAGGCAGTGATATCGAGCGACCCCGTGGGGACGGGCCCCTCCGTTGCCGCGATCCGCTCCGAGATCCGCCGTGCGAGTGGGACACCGCGGGTGGGGACTCCGAGGAGGACCAGGCCCTTCGCCCCTCCGTTGCGCTCCAGGATCTCGTGTGCGATCCGCGTGAGCGACCGCTCGATCTCCGGGCCTGTGAGGACTTCACGTACCATGTGCCTGCTCTCCTTCTCCGCCTCACGGGACGGTGTTAAAGGAATCGGTTCGCGTTCATGTTAGACCCGCGGCTCAGCTCCCCGGGTGCTCCCCCACGGAGCGCTCCGTCACATCTCCCTGTTCCGGTGCGGGAAGCTCATCGGCCTCTGCGAGTGGCTCGCCAGCCGCCGCGTCTGCATCAGACTCCTCTGCGAGTGGCTCGCCAGCCGCCGCGTCTGCGCCAAACTCCTCTGCGCGTGCCTCGGCGGCCTCCGCGCGTGCCTCGATCGCCTCCGCGCGTGCCCGGGCGGCCTCCCTGCGCGCGCGCTCGGTCTCCTCCTCGGCCTCGATCTCGGCCACCAGCACCGGCGCGATTATCCGCAGCCGGTCGAGCACCGCGTTGACGAACGCCGGTGAGTCGTCCGTGGAGAGGTCCTGGGCGAGGTTCACGGCCTCCGTGATCACGATCGGGGCATCGAGTTCGGCGTTGAAGAGCAGCTCCCACGTGGCGGTGCGCAGGATGGCGCGGTCCACGGCGGGAAGGCGGTCGAGCGTCCACCCCTGGAGGTAGGTGGCCAGCACCCGGTCGATTCCGGCGGCGTGCTCGGCGAGTCCCGCCACCATGTCCGCCGAGTACTGGGGAAGGGTGGTCTGCGCGGCCGTGACCGAGAGGCGCTCCTGCAGGAGGCGACCCAGCGCCTTCCCCGAATACCGGCCACGCTGGTCGGCCTCGAACACCACATCGACGGCACGCCGGCGCGCCTTGGTGCGGGCGGTGGTCCGGTGGGGTGAGCGAGTCGAGTGCGCGTCCACGTCAGTTGGTGGCGCGGCCGAGGTAGTCACCGGTCCGCGTGTCCACGCGCACCTTGGTGCCCTGTTCGAGGAAGAGGGGCACGAGGATCTCGTAACCCGTCTCCACCGTGGCCGGCTTGGTGCCCGCCGAGGAGCGGTCGCCCTGCAGGCCCGGCTCCGTGTAGGTGATCTCGAGGATCACAGAGGCGGGCATCTCCACGAAGAGGATCTGGCCCTCGTGCTGGGCGAGCACCACGTTCTGGTTCTCCACCATAAAGTTGGCGGCCTCCCCCACCACGTCTGCCGGCACCATCACCTGGTCGTACGTGGTGGTATCCATGAATACGAAGTCGGTGCCGTCTCGGTAGAGGAACTGGAAGTCCTGCCGGTTCACGGTGGTGGTCTCCACCTTCACGCCCGCATTGAATGTGCGGTCCACCGTCTTGCCGGAGAGGACGTTCTTGATCTTGGTGCGGACGAACGCCGGGCCCTTACCAGGCTTGACGTGCAGGAACTCCACCACCTGCCAGAGCTGGCCCTCGATTACCAGCACCATGCCGTTCTTGAGATCGTTCGTGGTTGCCACAGTGGTCCTTCGGGTTCGTTGCGTTTTCCGCGCCCAGCCTAGTACAGGGCCCACCTCCCATCCCCCGACGGCGGGGGTCCTGGACGGTGGCTCGTGTCACCTCGGCACTGCCTCCTCGACGGCGTCCGCGACCTCCTCTAGTCCCAGCGAGCCCACCGCCACAACTGTGCCGGCGAGCGAGCGGTAGCCCGGGTCGCGCTCGTCGAGGAGCGCCTTCCATACCGCTCGGCTGCCGAACAGGCTGACGGGCTGGGGGGCGTTGAGCCCGGAGCGGCGGAAGGTGTGCGCGAGGTCCGAAGCCAGGTAGACCACGTCTGCCCCATGGAGGGCAGACCTGGCCGCCTCACCGCCTGCCACTGCGGAGCTGACGGCCACCACGGTGCCCTCGGCGAGCACCTCTCGCAGCGTGGAGAGTGCGCGTTCCGCGACGGCGGCGCTCCCGCCCTCGAGCAGCAGGTCACCAAGGTGGCCGTGCCGCTCCGCCACGGCCTCGTCCAGGTCCACGAACGTGAGGCCGCGGCGTTCGGCCACCAAGCGTCCCACCGCAGTCTTGCCGCTCCCGGGTGGCCCCACGAGGGCGAGCGGCCTCACAGCTCTCCCGCCTGCCGCGCGGCGGACGCGGTGGCGGACCCCACAGCCGCGAGGTATGCGGCGAGGTTGCGTCGGGCCTCCTCCACGGAGTCTCCCCCGGTCTTCTCGAGCAGGGCTCCCGCGAGCTCGATCGCCACCATGGTCTGGGCCACCACCGCGGCGGGTGCCACCGCGCACGTGTCCGAGCGCTGGTTGATGGCGGTGGCCGGCTCCCCCGTTTCCGTATCTATGGTCCGGAGGGCCCGCGGAATCGAGGAGATGGGCTTGAGTGCAGCGCGGACCACCACGGGCAGGCCGTTCGACGTTCCGCCCTCGATCCCACCCGCGCGGTTGGTCCCACGCCCGCCCACCAGAATTTCATCGTGGGCCTGCGAACCACGGCGGGCCGCGGTGGCGAATCCGTCGCCGATCTCCACACCCTTGATCGCCTGGATGGACATGACCGCACCGGCGAGGCGGGCATCGAGCCGGTCCTGGCCGCGCACGTGGGTGGCAAGGCCCACGGGCACGCCGTAGGCGATCACCTCCACCACGCCGCCGAGCGTGTCCGCATCCCCGTGGGCTCCATCGATCTCGGCCACGAATGCCGCGTCCCAGCCGGGATCCAGGCAGCGGACGGCACTCGCATCGAGCGCCGCGGTGGCCTCCGGACCAGGCCGGGGTGCGTCGTCGGGAATCGCGGCGGAACCCACTGCGGTGACGTGGGAGACGAGCCGGATACCGGCCACCTGCTCGAGGATGGCCTCCGCGAGGGTACCGACGACCACGCGGGCGGCGGTCTCACGGGCGGAGGCGCGCTCGAGCACGGGGCGGACGTCGTCGTGGCCATACTTGACCATCCCCGCGAGGTCGGCGTGGCCGGGGCGGGGCCGGGTGAGGGGTGCGCCGCGGCCCGAGGTGGTGGGCTCCCAGCCCTCGACGGGGTCCGCCGCCATGACGGTCTCCCACCGGGGCCACTCGGAGTTGCCGATCATGACGGCCACGGGTGAGCCGAGGGTGCGACCGTGGCGCACGCCCCCGAGGATCGTGACCTCGTCCTGCTCGAACTTCATGCGGGCGCCGCGGCCGTGTCCGAGACGGCGCCGGGCCAGGGCGGCGCGGAACTGTTCGGAGGTGATCCCGACGCCGGCGGGGACGCCCTCGGCGAGGGCGACGAGCGCCGGGCCGTGCGACTCCCCTGCGGTGTGCCAGCTGAACATGTTCTCGATTCTGCCGTATTGGATGAGGGGTCTAGAGCAGGGTCCACCACGTGGCAATGGCGGCACCCGCGATGAGGAACGGACCGAACGGGATGTGGCTGGTCCGGGTGGCCTTCTTCAGGGCCATGAGGACGAGGGCGTACAGCCCCCCCACCAGGAAAGCGGCCATCACGAAGACCACGGGGCCCGTGGGATGCAGCCAGCCGGTCCACAGGCCGAGGATCGCACCCAGCTTCACGTCCCCGAGGCCGAGTCCGCCCGCGGCCACCACCGCCAGCACGAGGAAGACGAGCGCCACCCCGATCGCACCGGCCAGCGCGGACCACAGGCCGTGGACACCGAATGGGCGCACCAGCAGGATGTGGGCGGCGAGGCCCCCGAGGAGGGGGTACTGGATCCGATCCGGAAGCCGGTGGCTGCGGATGTCGATGTCCGCGAGCACCCCGAGGCAGGCGCCGAGGACGAGGCCGGGGATGAGGTGCCACCAGCTGAGGGTGAGACTCGCGGGGCTCGCCCGGCCACCCGCCGTCGACGGGCCTCCTGCGAGGGCGCCGCCGATCCCGAAGGCGAGCGCGAGCACCAGGGCGAGGAGGATGCCGCGCCGGGAGGTCATGGAGACAGCTCTTCGTCCGCCTCGCCCATGCCGGGGACCTCACCGGTCTGGTGGTAGTCGGGATTCTCCTGGAGCCAGGCCCGGTACTCGTCGCGGTAGCCGAGGAACTCCTCATAGGTGGAGGCGAACCTGGTCTCCCCCGTGGCGAGGTTGACGGTCACGAAGTAGTTCCAGGTGCCCTCCGGCGGGTTCACCGTGGCCGTGAGGGCCTCCACGGAGGGCGTGCAGATGGGAGTGGGCGGCAGGCCCGGGTGCATGAAGGTGTTGTAGGGCGTGTCCACCTCCTTCTGCTCCTGGGTGATGAGCACGCCGTCGAGCCCGAGGCCGTAGAGGTTGACGGAGTCCATGCCGAGCATGCCCACGGTCTCGGGGTTCGTGGGTTCTGCGCGGTTGATGATCACACGGACCACCTTGCCGAAGTCCTGCGGCATGCCCTCACGCTGGGCGATCGAGGCCTTGATGAGGGAGGGCTGCCACTCCTCCGGGGGGATGCTGAGGGCCTCGAGAGTCTGGACGGTCTCCTGGACCATGAGGCGCAGGATGCCCGTGGTGTCCGAGTTGGGGGGAACGATGTAGGTCTGGGCGCCGAGCCAGCCCTCCGGGTTGCCGCCCGCCTCATCGGGGAGTCCATAGGACGCCGTGTCCGCCGCGGCTGCCCGGACGTCCTCCACGGGGATGTCCA
>JAAZBW010000092.1 GCA_012513625.1 Actinomycetales bacterium
GACGCTCTGACGGCCGCCGCGTACACGCGCGTGGACATGGTGGAGCGGCGCGGCGAGTTCGCGGTGCGCGGCGGGCTCATGGACGTGTTCCCACCCACGGACTCCCACCCGAGCCGCATCGAGTTCTTCGGCGATGAGGTGGAGGAGATCCGCACCTTCTCGATCGCGGACCAGCGTTCCCTCGAATCGGTGGACCGCCTGTGGGCCCCGCCGGCGCGCGAACTCCTTCTCACGGGCAGCGTGCGCGAGCGCGCCCGCGGCCTCCAGCAGCAGCTCCCCGGCGCGTCAGACATGCTGGAGCGCATCTCCGAGGGCATCGCGGTGGAGGGCATGGAGGCCCTCACGCCCGCGCTCGTGGACGGCATGGAACCCGTCCTGGACCTGGTCCCCGAAGACGCGCTCGTGGTGCTCGCGGATCCGGAACGCATCCGGCGCCGCGCGGAGGACCTGAATGCCACCACGCAGGAGTTCCTCGCCGCGGCGTGGACCTCGGCGGCCGCCGGCGGGGCCATCCCTGTGTCCCTGGACCAGGCCAACTTCGCCGAGCTCGCTGAGGCTCGCGCCGTGGCCCTGTCCCGCGGCCTCGGCTGGTGGCAGCTCTCCGTGCTCCCGCAGGATGAGGAGCTCGCCGCCTACGACCCGGAGCAGCACCGGGGCGAGCACACCCTCCGCATCGGCGCCCGTGACGTGCGCTCCTACCGCGGCAACGTGGATGGCGCGCTCACGGACATCCGCACCCTCACCCGCGAGGGCTGGCGCCTCGTGCTCACCACCGAGGGTCCCGGGCCCGGCCGCCGCATGGCCGAGCAGCTCGGTGCGGTGGATGTGGCCGCCCGCGTGGTCGAGGAGGTGGACGTGGTACCGGAGCCGGGGATCGTCCACGTCACGACGGCGTCGGTCGGCCCGGGCTTCGTTGCCGAGTCCCTGCAGCTCGCCGTGGTCACGGAGGCGGACCTCACCGGCCGCGCGGGCACCTCCACCCGGGACATGCGCAAGATGCCCTCGCGGCGCCGCAACGTGGTGGACCCGCTCGCGCTCAAGCCGGGAGACCACGTGGTCCATGACCAGCACGGGGTGGGCCGGTTTGTTGAGCTCGTGCAGCGCACCGTGGGCCGTGGCCCGGACGCCACCACACGCGAGTACATGGTGATCGAGTACGCCGCGTCCAAACGCGGGCAGGCGGGGGACCGCCTGTTCGTACCCACGGACTCGCTCGACCAGATCACCCGCTACTCGGGCGGCGAGGACCCGCCGCTGAACCGCATGGGAGGCAGCGACTGGGCGAAGACCAAGTCCCGGGCGCGCAAGGCGGTGCGCGAGATCGCGGCCGAGCTGATCCGCCTCTACGCGGCCCGCACCGCCACCTCTGGCTACCAGTTCTCCGGGGACACTCCGTGGCAGCGGGAGCTGGAGGATGCCTTCCCCTACGCGGAGACCCCGGACCAGCTGGTCACCATTGACGAGGTGAAGGCGGACATGGAGAAGCCGGTGCCGATGGACCGCCTCGTCTCCGGAGACGTGGGCTACGGCAAGACCGAGATCGCCGTTCGTGCCGCATTCAAGGCCGTCCAGGACGGCAAGCAGGTGGCGATCCTGGTCCCCACCACCCTGCTCGTCCAGCAGCACTTCGAGACGTTCTCGGAGCGCTACGCCGGCTTCCCCGTGACCGTGCGCGCGCTCTCCCGCTTCCAGTCGAAGGTCGAGGCCGAGGAGACCCGGACGGGGCTGGCGAGCGGCGCCGTCGACGTGGTGATCGGCACCCACCGCCTGATCACGGGCGAGGTGCACTTCAAGGACCTCGGCCTCGTGGTGATCGATGAGGAGCAGCGGTTCGGCGTGGAGCACAAGGAGACCCTCAAGCAGCTGCGTACCGATGTGGACGTGCTCGCCATGTCCGCCACCCCGATCCCGCGCACGCTCGAGATGGCGATCACCGGCATCCGCGAGATGTCCACCCTCGCCACGCCCCCTGAGGAGCGGCACCCGGTGCTCACCTTCGTGGGGCCGTACGAGGACCGGCAGGTGGGCGCCGCCATCCGGCGTGAACTGCTGCGCGAGGGCCAGGTGTTCTTCGTGCACAACAAGGTGCGGACCATCAACGCCACGGCCGCGCACATCCAGGAACTCGTGCCGGAGGCCCGGGTGGCAGTGGCGCATGGCCAGATGAACGAGCACCAGCTCGAGCAGGTGATCGTGGCCTTCTGGAACGGCGAGTTCGATGTGCTCGTGTGCACCACGATCGTGGAGACCGGACTCGACATCTCGAACGCCAACACGCTGATCGTGGACCGGGCGGACCAGTTCGGCCTCTCCCAAATGCACCAGCTGCGCGGACGGGTGGGCCGTGGACGCGAGCGGGCCTACGCCTACTTCTTCTACCCGCCGGACCACACCCTCACCGAGACGGCACACGACCGGCTCTCCACGATCGCGGCCCACACGGACCTCGGCGCCGGCATCCAGGTGGCCATGAAGGACCTCGAGATCCGCGGCGCCGGCAACCTGCTCGGCGGCGAGCAGTCCGGACACATCGCGGGCGTGGGCTTCGACCTGTACGTGCGGATGGTCTCGGAGGCCGTGGCCGGGTTCAAGGGGGAGCTGACCCAGCGGGCGGAGGTGCGGATCGAGCTGCCCATCAACGCGCACGTGCCGCATGACTACATCGCCCACGAGCGACTGCGCCTCGAGGCCTACTCCAAGATCGCGGCAGCCGAGACGGACGCCGACCTGGATGCGATCCGCGCCGAGCTGGCGGACCGCTACGGTCCCGTGCCGGAGCCGGTGGAGCGCCTCTTCTCGGTGGCGCGGGTGCGCCAGCACGCCCGCGAGGTGGGCCTCTCCGAGGTGTCGCAGCAGGGCAAGTTCGTCCGCATCTCCCCGGTGGAGCTTCCGGAGTCCGCGCAGCTGCGCCTGAAGCGCCTCCATCCCGGCACCATCCTCAAGCCGGCGATCCGGGCGGCGCTCGTGCCGTTCCCCATGACCGCACGGCTGGGCGGGAAGCCACTCACGGACACGGCGCTGCTCGCGTGGCTGGAGGAGCTCGTGGGGATCCTCCGTCCGATCGGGGCTCCGGCCCCGGCGTAGCGCCCGCGCGGTTGGTGCGCTCGCGAGGGCGTGGCCTGCTGGCAGTACCCGCACGCGCACCTGGAACGCGCCCGGGGCGCGCCTGGGTCTGTGCCCACAGGTCCGCCCCGAACCGCGCCAGGCGCCCGCCCGGA
>JAAZBW010000093.1 GCA_012513625.1 Actinomycetales bacterium
CCCTTCACGCCCGTGCCGCTGACGTTGTCCACTCTTGGTGTGATCGTGACGGGTGCCGCGCTCGGGCCCGGCCGCGGCATCGCCGTGATGGCGCTGTACCTGGCGGTGGGCGCGCTCGGCGGCCCGGTCTTTGCGGGCTGGGAATCGGGCTGGGCGTTCGCCTCGTTCGGCTACGTGCTCGGCTACCTGCCGGCCGCCGCAATCATGGGCTGGGGCGCGCGGCGCGGCCGCGACCGGAACGTGGGCACCATGGCGCTCGCGGCACTGCTCGCCTCCGCGGCCATCTACGCCGTGGGCCTCGCATGGCTCGTGATGTGGGTACCCGTGGGATTCGTGGGCGGGCTCCAGCTGGGCGTACTGCCGTTCCTCGTGGGTGACGCCCTCAAGATCGGCCTCGCGGCCCTGCTCCTGCCGGGCGCGTGGAGACTGGTGGAGCGCCTCGGCCGCTGACCGGGATTTCTCCTCCCGTGCGTCCGTCCCCCACTTCCGTCGTCCTCCACTTCCGTCCTCCACTTCCGTCCTCCACTTCCGTCCTCCACTTCCGTCCTCCACTTCCGTCGAGTGTGTGCCGTAGACCAGACGGGTCTGGTCTACGGCACACACTCGACGTATGAGTCATAAGGGCGGCGCTCCTCGCTGGCGTAACCCACACACTCGACGTATGAATGTCCCCATGGAGATCACCGTTGTGGGCCGCGCATCCCGGAAGTTGGAGGCGGAGCTTGGAGAGCTGCACGTCCGCGTCCAGTTCGAGGAGGAGAACCGTGCCGCCGCGGTGGCCCGTGCACAGGAGGTGGCGGCGGGCATCCAGCAGTTCGCCTCCATGCGCGCGCCCCAGATCCACGATGCCTCCCCCTCCGGCGCGAGGCCGGACCCGCGGTGGCCGCGTCTCGTCGTCGACGGCCTGCGCACCCACTCCTGGAACCCGACCTCGCAGGCAGGCGAGGTGATGCGGGAGCGGTGGAACGCCTCGGTGATGCTGCACTACCGGGCCGAGCGCCAGCTGCTGCAGGTGATGATCGACCACCTCGGCGAGGCCGACGGCGTGCACATCGAGCGCCTCACGTGGACCCTCATCGACGAGACACGGGATACCGTCCGCGCCGAGGTCCTCGCGGAGGCCGTGCAGGACGCGGCTGCCCGCGGCCAGGTGATGGCGGATGCGGGAGGAGGGGGCGCCGTCGAATTCGTACAGCTCGCGGACCCGGGACTGCTCGGCAATCCCGGCCAGCCCGCAGCCGCGGACAGTCCGCAGATGGTGCTCGGACGGATGATGGCGAGCGACTCGGCATTCGAGTCCTCGGTCAGCCTTGAGCCGGACTTGCTCGAGATCACGGAGCAGGTGCACGCGCGCTTCCGCGCCTGAGGCCCGGCGCAGCCCGGCGCAGCCCGGCCCGTTCGCCCACCACGCCCCGCCCGTCGTCGTCGCCTCTGAACGCCCACGCAACCCGGTCCGGCCCACGCAACCCGGCCCCACCCGTCGTCGCCCCTGAACGCCCTACCCGAACAGGTCTTGGGCCAGCCACTCCCCCTCGCGGACCCCGCGCGGGATCGCGAACACAGCGGAGCCGATCGGCACCGTCCACTGGTTGAGCAGGTCCAGCTCCGCGAGCCGCGCCTGGACCGGCAGGTACTGGTGCTCGAGGTCCCGCTGGAACGTGATGAAAACGAGGCCGTGGTTGTTCGGTGCTCCACCCACCACCTCGGCGTCATAGTTGTAGACGCGCCGCAGGAACCGCTGAGTGGGGTCCTCCGTGCGGGATCGGCGGATGTGGGCCGCCGAATCGATGGCTGGGAAGCCGAGGGCGTTGCGGGCCTCGAGGTCGGGCTCGTCGAACTCCCCTCCGCCCGTGAGCGGCGCCCCCGTGCCCAGGGTGCGCCCCACCACGATCTCCCGGCCCGGCCGGTCCAGGTGGTCCCACGTATCGAGGTTCATGAAGATGCGCCGCACCACCATCGAGGTGCCGCCCGCCAGCCACGCCGGCGCCCCGGACTCCGGCGGAATCCAGACGCTCTCGTCCTCCTCTCCCTGCAGATTGGACGTGCCGTCCAGCTGGCCGAACTGGTTCCGGAACGTGGAGCCATCCCGCACCTGTCCCGCCGCGTTGCGGTAGCCGCGCTGGATCCAGCGCACCCGCGCGTACGCCCCCGCCGATTTCGCCACCTGCCGCGCGGCGTGCGTCACCACGTTCGGGTCCTCGCCGCACACCTGCATCACGAGGTCCCCCTCGCTCCAGGCGTCCTCAAGCTGGTCGATCTGCGGATAGGGCGGTAGCTGCGCAAGCCACGCCGGCCGCTCCGCCTCCATGCCGGCCTTCGCAAACATGCCTGGCCCAAATCCCACAGTGAATGTGAGCCGCGCGGGGTCTGCCGCCAGCTCCGGCTCCGTATCCGTGAGCGAGGGCCGCCCCTCCGCGAGCCGCGCAATATCGTCCGTCCAGATCCGCATCAGCCGCCCGAGCCGCTCGCGGTCCACG
>JAAZBW010000094.1 GCA_012513625.1 Actinomycetales bacterium
GAGCCGGCGCCGAGGAACATGTTGGCCTTGAAGAAGCCGTGCGTGAAGAGGTGGAAGATCGCGATCGCGTAGCCGATCGGGCCGAGGCCCGCGGCGAGCATCATGTAGCCGATCTGGCTCATGGTGGAGGCCGCGAGGACCTTCTTCATATCGTCCTTCGCCATACCGATCACGGCACCGAAGATGAGGGTGATGGCACCCACGATGGCCACGGCCAGCTGCGCGTTGGGGGATGCCGCGTAGATGGGGCCCGAGCGGACCACGATGTACACGCCAGCGGTGACCATGGTGGCCGCGTGGATGAGCGCCGAGACCGGGGTGGGGCCGGCCATCGCATCGCCCAGCCAGGCCTGCAGCGGGAACTGGGCGGACTTACCGCACGCACCGATGAGCAGGAAGAGTCCGATCATGGTGGCGGCAAACACGCCGAGGTCTGCGTTCAGCACTGACCCGTAATCGAGCGAGCCCACGGCAGCAAAGATGGCACCCATGGCGAGCAGCAGTCCGGCGTCGCCGATCCTGTTCATTACGAACGCCTTCTTGGCGGCAGTGGCGTACTCGGGAACCTGGTTCCAGAAGCCGATCAGGAGGTAGGAGGCGAGGCCCACACCCTCCCAGCCCACGAACAGCAGTGTGTACGAGTCGGCCACCACCAACAACAGCATCGCTGCCACGAACAGGTTCAGGTACGCAAAGAAGCGGCGCCTGTCCGGGTCGTGCTCCATGTACGCCACCGAATAGATGTGGATGAGCGTGCCCACGAACGTCACGAGGATGACGAACGTGATCGAAAGGGGATCGATCCGCGTCGCGAAGTCGACGTTGACCTGGCCCGCCGGGATCCAGGAGTACAGGGTGTGCGTGAGGACACGTGACTCGGACGCCGCGCCAAGCAGTTGCGCGAGGATGGCGCCCCCGAGTACCAGGGATCCCGTGGAGGCGAGCACTCCGAGCCAGTGACCCCAGGCGTCGGCACGCCGGCCGAGCACGAGCAGGATCCCTGCGGAGACGAGGGGAATCGCGACGAGCAGCCATGCGAGCGAGGCCGCGCCGGTGGCGGGCGTCGCGGCAACAGCCGCCGGGGCGAGGAGCAAGGGGTTCATGAGGTTCCTTCCCCGCTAGTACTTCAGCAGGGAGGAGTCGTCCAGCGACACCGACCTGCGGGCTCGGAAGATGGACACGATGATGGCGAGGCCGACCACGACCTCGGCTGCGGCCACCACCATCACGAAGAACGCCATCACCTGGCCGTCCAGGTTGCCGTGGATCCGGGAGAAGGTCACGAGCGCGAGGTTGCACGCGTTCAGCATCAACTCCACGCCCATGAACGCGATGATTGCGTTGCGGCGCACGAGCACGGTGCCCGTGCCGATCGCGAACAGAATCGCGGAGAGCACCAGGTAGTTGGTGGGGCTCATCGCTCCTCCTCCTTGTCCTCGATCTCGACGGCGGAGGTTTCCTTCCCCGCTCCCGTCACGTTCTCGTCGGTGGCGTCGACGACGTCACCTGGGCCCACCCCGATCGCAGGCGATCCGTCACGACGTGCCGCCTCGTAATCGGGCGCGGCATCTCCCGGCATGCCGGGCAGGCGGCTGAGCGGAACCCTCTCGGTGGAGAGTGACGCGGCGATGGCCTCGGGGGCGCGCTCGGCGATGGACTCCTCCTGACCACGGATCCGGAGGACCTGCGGAACGGATCCCGGCACCGGCTCGCCATCGGGCCCGAGTGCGGGCACGGTGACGATATTTGAACGGGAGTAGACACCGGGGGGTGGGAGTTGCCCGATACGTGCGCCCTGCTCCGCCCAGCCCTGGGTGCGGGCATCGGCGAGAACCTTCTGGGTCACCTTCGGTCCGATCCGGTCGAGGTGGGTGAGCGTCATCGCGGCGAGGGCGGCCACGATCAGGAGTGCTCCCGTGAGCTGCATCCAGAATGGATAGCTGCCGAAGATCACCTTGGCGATACCCACCGGGTTGGTGTCCGCGTTCGCCACCTCGAGTCCCTGCATGGGCGGGAGCGTGACTCCCACCACGATGCCGGCAAGGCCGAGGGCCACGCCGAGTCCGAAGATCGCGGCGACCCAGCGCTGGCCCTTGATGGCCTCGAACGCCGAGTCGGCCACGTCCACGCCGATGAGCATCAGGACGAACACGAACAGCATCATGATGGCGCCCGTGTACACGATCACCTGGACGATGCCGAGGAACATCGCATCCTGGGCGATGTACATGGCGGCGAGGCCGATCATCACGAACACCAGTGCAACCGCCGCGTACACGGCCTTCCGCGCGAACAGCAGCGCAAGGGCGGCGAGCACGATGAGGGGCGCCGCGATCCAGAAGAGAGCCGTCTCCCCTGGACCGATGGCCCCGTCAAGGGTCAGGCTGAGGGGAGGGATGAGCGGGTTCATGCTTCGCTCCTGATCTCCACCGTGTCAAGGGTGGGATCGTTCGGACGGCGTTCGCGGACCCAGTCCACCTGCGACTGGGTGGCACCGAGGACGTCACCGCGGTAGTAGTCGGTATCGCTCGTGCCCTCGACCATGGGGTGCGGGGCGGCGAGCATGCCCTCCTCGAACGGGGCGAGCAGGGTGTCCTTCTCGAAGATGTGCTCCTCACGCGTGGGGCCCGTGATCTCGTAGAAGTTGGTCATGGTGAGGGCGCGCGTGGGGCAGGCCTCGATGCAGAAACCGCAGCCGATGCACCTGAGGTAGTTGATCTGGTAGACGCGGCCGTAGCGCTCCCCCGGCGAGTACTGCGCGTCAGGCGTGTTGGCTCCCGCCTCCACGTAGATCGCGTCTGCGGGGCACGCCCAGGCGCACAGTTCGCACCCGATGCACTTCTCGAGCCCGTCCGCGTATCGGTTCAGCTGGTGACGTCCATGGAACCGCGGTGCGGTGGGGTGCTTCTCGAACGGGTACTGCTCCGTGACGTACGGGCTGAACACGTTGCGAAGGGTGACTCCGAATCCGCCCACTGGGGCAAGGAGGCGGCCGATCAGCCCCTTCTTATCAGGCTCGTACGAAGTGTTCTCATAGTTGGCGAGCTCGCCGGATCCCCGGCGCTCAAGGGACTTGTCACTCATCAGATGCCTCCTCGGTGGACATGGCGAGTGCGGCCTCACGGCGGCGGCGGCGCGGAGACTGGGGGAGTTGCTGCCCCGGCATCGGCGGCACCGGGTAACCGTGCGCGTACGGGTCGAAGGCCTCCGTAGCCTCCTCGGTCAAGATCGCCTTCCGCTCCGGCCAGAACAGGAGCAGGAGGATCACCACGCCGAAGGCCACCCCTATCCCGATCAGGAAGGCGGACTGCCCGATGTCCGTGAACGCCATCACGCCCTGAACGACGGCCACGGCCACGATCCAGACGAGTGCGGCGGGAATCAGGATCTTCCAACCGAGCTTCATGAGCTGGTCGTAGCGGACGCGCAGCAGGGTTCCGCGGATCCACACGAAGACTGCGGCCACGAGCCACATCTTGGCGATGAACCAGAACATGCCCCACCAGCCATCGTTCATGATGCCCAGTTGGGTGAACGGCCACGGTGCGAGCCAGCCACCGAGGAACACGGTGGTGGCCACCATGGAGACGTTCAGGAGGTTGATGTACTCCGCGAGGTAGAACCAGGCGAACTTCATCGAGGAGTACTCGGTCATGGGGCCGGCCACGATCTCGCCCTCCGCCTCGGGGAGGTCGAAGGGGAGCCGGTTGATCTCACCGTTGCCGGAGATGAAATAGATGATGAACGCCGGGAAGAGGGAGACCACCCACCACTGACTCGCCTGCGCGGCCACGATGGAGGAGGTGGACATGGATCCGGAGACCAGGAACACGCTCACGAGCGCGAGGCCCATGGAGAGCTCGTAGGAGATCATCTGGGCGGCGGCACGCACTGCGCCCATGAGCGAGTAGGGGGACCGTGCGGCCCACCCACCGAGGACCATGCCATACACGCCGAGTCCGGTGATCGCCAGGATGTAGAGCATCCCCACCGGCATGTCCGCGAGCTGGAGCGGCGTGCTGATACCGAACATGTTCACGTTCGGTCCCATCGGGATCACGGCCA
>JAAZBW010000095.1 GCA_012513625.1 Actinomycetales bacterium
CACGGGATTACGTCCATGGTATTCCGGGTGGGCCGAGCAGCGGGGTGCGGTGCGCCGGTTCCGGAGCGCGAACTGCTGGCGCCGCATCGTCGGGTTGGACGATAATAGAGGGCTGTTGCTGCGCCCCTGTGACGGTGGCGTGAGATGGGAGAGCTTGGGTGACCATGGATTCCGAGGTGCGCGAGATCGAACTCGAACAACGCCACCTTGACCGCGTCTACGCGCGCCTGGACGAGATGCGCGCCGGCTACCTGAAGAATCTGGAAAACGTCCGCAGGGAGGGATCCACAGGCACGCATCAGAACCGCTCGGAACGCGATGCATTCGCCGCGCACTACGAGGACATGATCGCCCGCCTCGATCAGGTGGAGAACCGGCTCGTCTTCGGCCGCCTCGACTTTGCGGACGCGACCGAGCCACGGTACATCGGGCGGATCGGGATCCTCTCCGACGAGCAGGAACAGTTGCTCCAGGACTGGCGCGCGCCCTCGGCGCGGCCGTTCTACCAGGCGACCGCCGCACACCCGGGCAACGTGGTACGCCGCCGGCACCTCACCACGGAGGTTCGGCAGGTGGTGGATATCGAGGACGAGCTCCTGAACTCTGATGCGATCTCAGCCGAGGTGGCTACCTCACTGACGGGCGAGGGCGCACTCTTCGCTGCCCTCGCCGCCGCGCGGGAGGGTCAGATGGGGGACATCGTGGCCACCATCCAGTCCGAACAGGACGCGATCATCCGGGACTCGATGGACGGGATCCTCGTTGTTCAGGGTGGTCCTGGCACGGGGAAGACCGCTGTGGTACTCCACCGCGCCGCGTACCTGCTGTACGCCCACCGGGAGCGGCTCCAGCGCTCGGGGGTTCTGATCGTGGGACCCACGCGGGTATTCCTCGACTACATCGACCAGGTGCTCCCCTCGCTCGGCGAGAGCGACGTGGTGTCCACCACGGTGGGCGACCTCCTCCCCGGAACGTCCACCCGCCTCCGCGATCCGGAGGATGTGGCGGCGGTCAAGGGGAACCTGGAGATGGCGAACGTCATGGAGAGGGCAGTGCGGGCGCTCCAACGCGTGCCCGAAACCACCCAGCGCATCACCGTCGAAGGCGTCCCGGTCGAGGTGCGTCCCGAGGCCGTGCAGCGGGCGATGTCCCGCGCGCGCCGCTCCGCGTCCACCCACAATGAGTCGCGGAGCCCGTTCGTGCTCGCCATGCTCGAGGACCTCGTGCGTCAGTACGCGGCCGGGAGGGGCCTCGATGAGGAGGACGACTACAACTACCTCTACGAGGACGTCCGTGCTCATCGCGAGGTGAGAATCGCTCTGAACCTCTGCTGGATGCCGACCACGCCCCATGGCCTCCTTGAGCGCCTCTACTCCCGGCCGGACCTGCTCGAGCGCCACGCGCCAAAGCTGACGCGGGCAGAGCGGACCCTGTTGCAGCGAGAGTCAGGTGCCCCGTGGACCATCTCGGACATCCCCCTGCTCGACGAACTCGCCGAGTTGCTCGGCCCGCACGAGGAGGCGGAGTCGCGCCGTGCCCGCTTCGAGGACGAGGCGCAGGCCCGGGAACAGCTGGAGTACGCGCAGCAGGCGATCGATGCACAGGGGCTTGGTGGCGGGCTCGTGTCCGCATCCATGCTGGCGGCCCGGTTCCGCGCAGAGGGACCCCGGCTCACACTCGCCGAACGCGCCGCGGACGATCGGACGTGGACCTACGGGCACGTGGTGGTGGATGAGGCCCAGGAACTCTCCCCCATGGCGTGGCGCTCGCTGCTCCGCCGGGTGCCGCTGCGCTCGATGACGGTAGTGGGAGACCTCGCGCAGCAGTCCTCCTCAACACCGGCACCCACATGGCGCTCGCTCATGGGGAAGGCGGGCCGGGAGCACGTGCGTCAGGCGGCCCTCACCGTGTCCTACCGCACCCCCTCAACCGTGCTCGACGCCGCAGGCCGTGTGCTCATGGCGGGCGCGCCGGCGGACTACCTGCCGCTGACGGCCGCGCGGGATGTGGAGAATGCACTCGCGGAGACCCGAGGGCACTGGCGCGAGGTGCTCGTGACCGTGGTCCGGCAGGAGCTCGCGGACATCGCTCGCGGCAAGATGGCGGTCATCGCTCCCACCGATCAGGTGGGGGGCGTGATCTCTGAGCTCGCCGCGGAGTTTGCGGACCAACTGCGTTCCCCGGACGGCCACCCGCTCCGGGCGCCCCTTGTGGTGCTGGACGCACCCGGCTCGAAGGGACTCGAGTTCGACGTGGTGGTGGTGGTCGAGCCG
>JAAZBW010000096.1 GCA_012513625.1 Actinomycetales bacterium
TACGGCACGCCGTGCGGTGCGTGGAACCACTCGGTGGCCCGCAACTGGTACTGATCCCTGGTCCCTGAACCCCTCGGGAACACTCGCCCGGTTTAGCCGCATTCGCGGCGGACCGGGCGAGTGCCATTTCCCCCACCCCCCTTCGCCACCCAATCCCATCGACTGTGTGGTTGAGTTGTCGGGTTTTACCCATCGACTGTGTGGCCAAGTACTTTCGGCACAAACTCGGCGAGGGATTCTCGCCGACTGTGTGGTTGAGTTGTCGGTTTTTCCCATCGACTGTGTGCTGTGGACCAGCGCCCGCTCACCCCCTCCCCGCTCGTCGGCCGCGCGACGACGGAGCCCGCCCCCCCTCCTCGCCTCACCACCCTCGCCGCTCCAGCCGCCGCCGGCTCGAATGAGTGTTGAATACCTCGAGTGAGCGGCCGGTTCGGCAGGGACTGGTGCACGTTCTATCGTCGGTGTGGGTGGGTTCCACCCGCCCCGATCCCGCCGACCCGGCAGTTACGCTGCCGGGTCGGTCTCAGGAGCGTCGTTATGGGCGAGCGTGCCGGACAAGTTGTGAAGCTACCGGCTCTTGGACGAATAGCGACACTGTTTGTTGGGGCAGGCGATACCAGTGTCAACGCATGTGACAAGTGGGGAGGACAACCTGTGAAGCTACGGGCCTCTGGACAAACAGCGACGCTACTTGTCCGGGGTGGGGCGCCGGGACGAGTGGAGCGTCCGCTCGGGGTGAGTGGAGCGTCCGCTTGGGGTGAGTGGAGCGTCCGTTCGGGACGAGTGGAGGGGACGAGTGGAGCGTCAGTCGAGGACGAGGAGGGAGGGATCGAGGGCGGAAACCCCGCCGTCGAGGCCGAAGACGGAGGTGAATCCGTCCGCCACCATGGCGTTCTCCGCGATCCGGGAGCGGTTGGCGGAGCGGCAGTAGAGGGCGTATGTGCCCTCCTTGTCCAGCTTGCCGATCTCGGCGGCGAACTCCGGAGACTCGAGGTTGATATTGATTGCACCCCGCAGGTGCCCGGTGGCGAACTCCTCGGGTGTGCGTACGTCGATCACGGTGACGCCCTCCTGCAGGGCGGCGGGGAGGAACGCTTCCACGCTCACGTGACCGGCCGGGATGGTGCCCTGCTCGGGGGCCTGCCCGGCAGTGATGGCGCCCTGGGCGTCGGCGCCCGGGGACCCATCCACACCCCCGCTGCAGCCAGCGATTCCGAGCGTGAGCGCGAGGGCGGCAGTGCAGAGAAATGCACGGGAAAACAGGGGTGACTTCATGGCTCGATCATACCCGGAGGGGTATCCGGCTTGAGTTCAACATCTGTCAAATCACGGGGCTTCTGCGTGCTAGTCTTGGGCCGGGTTCCCATACAAATATGAATCCAATCCACCCTTGGCCTCACAGGAGACCGCGTCATCATGCAGATTACAGGCAAGCTCTTCGTCATCACCGGGGCCGGAAACGGCATGGGCCGCGAGACCGCGCTCCAACTGCTGGCGAAGGGTGCGCGCGTGGCCGGCGTGGACCTCTCGGAGGAGGGCCTTGCCCAGACGAAGGTCCTCTCGGGCTCGAACGGGGAGCGTTTTTCCATCCACGCCATGTCCATCACGGACCGCTCGGCCATCGAGGCGCTGCCAGCGCAGGTGGAGGAGGCGCACGGCGCACCCGCGGACGGGATCATCAACATTGCGGGCATCATCCACCGCTTCGCAAAGGTGGTGGACCTCAGCATCGAGGAGATCGAGAAGGTCATGACGGTGAACTACTGGGGCACCGTCTACCCCGTGAAGGCATTCCTTCCCGGGCTCCTTGAGCGTCCCGAGGCCCTCATCATGAACTTCGCCTCCATGGGCGCACTCCTGCCGGTCCCCGGCCAGGGCGCCTACGGCTCCTCGAAGGGCGCAATCCGTCTCTTCACGGACACTCTCTACGCCGAGCTCGACGGCACCAACGTGCAGGTCAGTCTCGTGTTCCCCGGCGCGATCGCCACCAACATCACGGGCAACTCCGGCGTTTCCACTCCCGGTGGCAAGACGGCCTCGGCGGAGGACGTCAAGAAGTCCGCCATGAAGCCGATGGACGTGAAGGACGCCGGCGCGATCATCGTGGGCGCTATCGAGTCCGGGAAGTACCGCGTGATGGTGGGCAAGGACGCCAAGACCTTCGACGTGCTCTCCCGCGTCTCGCCCACCAAGTCTATCCGCCAGATCGCCAAGAAGGTGGCCGAGGCAATCGGCATCTAGCGCACGGCGCCGCGCGATCACCCCTACCGTTTCGGTTATGACCGTCAGTATCGCTCCCATCCTCGTGGTGGGTGAGGCCCTCATCGACGTGGTGCACCCCGTGGCCGGCCCCACCGCCGAGCACGTGGGAGGCAGTCCTGCCAACGTGGCGAAGGGCCTCGCACGCCTCGGCCACGCCGTGCGCTTTGCCACCCACATCGGCGCGGACGTGCGCGGGCGCAGGATCACGGCCGAGCTGGCCGGCGACGGCGTCACCCTCACCCCGGGCTCCGTTTCGGCTCCGCGCACCCCCTCCGCGGCCGCCCACCTCGATGAGAGCGGCTCCGCCTCGTACGAGTTTGACCTGGCGTGGAGCCTGGAGTCGCACCTCGTCCTGCCTGAGGGCGGCCACCTACACACCGGCTCGATCGCGGCCACCATGGAGCCGGGCGCCACTTCCCTGCGGCGGCTCGTGGACCGGGCGCAGCCGCAGGTCACGGTGTCCTACGATCCGAACTGCCGGCCAGCCATCATGGGTGAGGTGGCGCAGGCCCGCGCGCAGGTGGAGGTGCTCGCCTCCCTCTCGGACGTTGTGAAGGCCTCGGATGAGGACCTCGCCTGGCTGTACGGCGAGCAGGCGGACCCGGTGGCGATCGCCCGGCAGTGGAGTATGGGCGGCCCCGCCCTTGTGGTGGTCACCCGTGGCGCGCAGGGTGCCGTGGCGGTGATGGGCGGCGGAGTGGTCGAGTTCCCGGCGGGCCGCACCCGGGTGGTGGACACGGTGGGCGCCGGAGACTCCTTCATGTCCGGCCTGATCTCCGGACTCCTCGATCTTGGGCTCCTGGGCCGGACGGACGCACGCCAGCGGCTCGGTAAGACCACCTACGCGGAGGTGGCCCCGGCCGTCGAGAGAGCGCTCGCCTGCGCCGCGATCACGGTCTCGCGGGCGGGGGCGAACCCGCCAACCCGCACCGAGCTCTAGCTCAACCCCCGCCGACTGTGTGGTTAGGTTTCGCCAATTCGACCGTCGACTGTGTGGTTAGGTTTCGCAAATTCGACCGTCGACTGTGTGGTTAGGTTTCGCCAATTCGACCGTCGACTGTGTGGGTGCGGAAACTGACCACACAGTCGACGGCGTGGGAGTGGAGACTTGACCACACACTCGGCGGCGTGGGTGCGGAGACTTGTCCACACAGTCGACGGGAAAAGAGGGGGGTCAGCCGAAGAGCGCCGAGATCTCCTTCACGGTGGCTGCCTCAAGTTCGAGCTGGGCGGCGCCCGCGTTCTGCACCACCTGGTCCTCGGTGGTGGCGCCCGCGATCACGGATGCCACGCCCGGCTGCGCGAGCAGCCAGGCGATCGAGACCTGCACCATGGGCGAACCCACGCGCTCGCAAATAGCGCGGTAGGCCTCGAGTTGCTCCCAGTTGACTTCCTCGAGAAGGTGCGGCTTCTGGCGCGTGATGCGGCCCTCGCCGGCGTCCTCTCGGTACTTGCCGGTTAGCAGCCCGTTGTACAGGGGGAAGTAGGGGAAGAATCCAAGTCCCAGATCCACGCACGCGGGCAGGATCTCCGCCTCCACCTCGCGGTGCAGTAGCGAGTACTCGTCCTGCGCGGAGACGAAACGCACGGTGCCCTCACGGTTCGCCGCGGAATCAGCCTCGCGCAGCTGCGCTGGCGTGAAGTTCGTGTGCCCGATCTCGCGGACCTTGCCTTCCTGCACCAACTCGTGGAGTGCGCCGAGCGTCTCCTCAATCGGCACGCTCGGATCGGGCTCGTGCATCTGGTAGAGATCGATGCGGTCCGTCTGCAGTCGGCGCAGGGAGCCCTCGATCGCCGCACGGATGTGGGCGCGGCTGCCACGCGGCCCGTGCTGGGCGAGGTCTCCGGGCGCCGCCCCTGTGTGGCCCCACTTGGTGGAGAGGACCACCTCATCGCGGCGGTCCTTCAGCGCCACGCCCATGTAGGTCTCGGAGAGGCCGGGCTCGGCGCCGTAGAGCTCGGCTCCATCGAAGAAGGTCACGCCTGCGTCCACGGCGGCGAGGATCACCCGCGTGGAGGGCTCCTGTGTGGCCGTGGGAGAGCCGGGGCGCGAGAAGTTGTTGCAGCCCATTCCCACGGCCGAGATCACGAGGTCCGATGTGCCGAGGGTCCGGGGTGCCATTACGTTGGTCATGGGAACACGCTAGTTCCTGTGCGACGCGCTCGCACGACGCGCCGATCCATGCGCGGGCCCGGCGCCGCACTCGCCCAGCCCCGGTCTCGTCGCTCTCGCCGCATTGCCCAGAAGTCGGACGGCTCTCGTGACTCCCGTGGCGCCGCGGCGAAGCCTTGCCGCCCCTTGGCAACCGACGAACCTGACAGTTGCCTCCGACTGATGCGAGAAAGCGGCCTCCAACTCGTGGTTTTCGGAGGCAACTGTCGTTGTCATCGGTGGGAGGGGCGGCGCGGTGCGGGCGAAGGCGGGGCGGCGCGGTGCAGGCGGGGAGCGGCGGGCGCCCCTGTGACACGGCGCGGTGCGGGCGAAGGCGGCGCGGTGCGGGCGAAGGCGGGGCGAGGCGGGCCAGTTGGGAAGCTACTGGAGGAGTGGTGGACGGCGCCTGTTGAGTAGCACCCTTGACTCGCTATGTAGTACTCGTGTTACATTTCACCGCATGAACGATACTCCAGTTGTGCAGGTCTCGGGACTCACCATGGCCTACGGGGACAACCTCGTGCTCAACCACATCGATCTGACTGTCCAACGCGGCGAGGTGGTGGTGCTGCTTGGCCCCAATGGCGCTGGCAAGACCACCACGGTGGAGATCCTTGAGGGATTCCGCCGCCGCTCCTCTGGCCAGGTTCTGGTGCTCGGCGCGGATCCCGAGCGTGCCTCCGAGGCATGGCGGGCCCGCGTGGGCATGGTGCTCCAGTCGTGGCGTGACCACGCCAAGTGGAAGGTGCACGAGCTCATCGACTACCTCGGTGCCTACTACGCCCCGTACTCCACGCCCACCACCCGCCGACCCTGGCCCACCGCCGCGCTGCTCGAGACCGTGGGCCTCGCCGATGACGCGCAGAAGAAGGTCTCCCAGCTCTCCGGCGGACGGCGCCGCCGCCTGGACGTGGCCGCCGGACTCGTGGGCCGGCCCGAACTCCTTTTCCTGGACGAGCCCACCGCCGGTTTCGACCCCATCGCCCGCCGCGATTTCCATGATCTGATCCTCAGCCTCGCGGACCTGGATACCACGATCCTCATGACCACCCACGATCTGGACGAGGCCGGCAAGGTGGCGGACCGGATCCTCATCCTCGCCGATTCCCGCATCGTGGCAGACGGCTCCCCGGATGAGCTCCGCCGCCTCGAATTCGGTGCCTCGGAGGTCCGTTGGTTCGATGGCGAGACCCGCCACGTCCACGCCGCGGAGGACCCCACGGACTTCCTGCGGGGCATGCTGCGCGATCCGGATACCCGGGTGGAAGAGCTCGAGATCCGCCGCACGTCCCTCGAAGACGTCTACATCGCCCTCGTCAACCAGGCGGAGGGTGTCACCTCGAACAGCCAGGACCAGCTCCTCCGCCGGCTCCGGCACTCCATGGACCAGGAGGCCACCTCATGACTGCCACTTCCAACACCCTCCCGTCGGGGGGTTCCCCGACGACGACGCACCCGCCCTCCCGCCTCGGCGTCGCCATCCGTAACGGGTGGCGCCAGGCCACGATCGAGCTGCTCACCTCGATCCGCGGGGGACAGGTGATCAGCTACCTGATCACGCCCGCCGTGGCCATCGGATTCATCCTCTGGGGCGGAGACTCCCCGATCGAGGGCACCGGAATCACGATGGCCCAGTACGTCGTGCCCTCGTTGCTCGCGATGACGCTCGTGGTGGGCGGGATCCTCGGCCCTTCGGGTGAGCTCATGATGGAGCGTGAGGACGGCTCGATCGTCCGCATGAAGGCCGTTCCGGGTGGACTGCAGGGCTACGTGTTCGGCAAGGTGTTCTCGGTCCTCACCGTCAACATCGTCTCGCTGGCACTCGTGTTCGTGGTGGCGGCAATCTTCCTGCCATCGCTGGTTCCCGCCAGCGCCGGGGCGTGGCTCCGGTTCGTGCTGTTCGTGGTGCTGGGCCTCCTCGCCTCCGTGCCGGTGGGGATTGCCCTGGGGAGCGCCATAAAGAATGCCGCCCTCCTCATGATCCCCATGTTCCTCATCTACGGGCTGCTCGTGATCTCCGGAATCTTCTTCCCGATCGAGGCGTTCGCCGCCCCCGTGCAGTGGATTGCGATGGTGTTCCCGCTCTACTGGCTCGGCCTCGGGCTGCGCTCGGTATTCCTCCCCCCGGAGGCCGCCTCGCTGGAGCTGGCTGGCACATGGCAGACGGTCGAGTCGGTGATGGCACTCGGCATCTGGGCCGTGCTCGGAATGGTGCTCGCGCCCATCCTGTTGCGCCGAATGGTGCGCGGCGTATCCGGTTCCACTGTCACCGAGGCCCGTGAGCGGATGCTCTCCCGGGGGTACTGAGTGTCCGAGGTCATCCACAACCGGATCAGCATGTTTCGCGCAGAACGGGGCATATCCCGGCGCGAGCTCGCGGAGGCCGTGGGCGTGCACTACCAGACGATCGGCTACCTGGAACGGGGCGAGTACTCGCCCTCGCTCACGCTCGCGCTTCAGATCTCGCAGCACTTCGAGGTGCCCGTGGAGGCGGTCTTCTCGCTCGCGCCCTTCGCCCGCCTCGGCGCCTGACACCCATCCGGGCCGCTCAACTGCGCGCCGTGCTCCATGCAGGCAAGACTGCGTGGCGGACACCCGGTTCGCGCGCGGCTGCCCGCGGGCATACGCCTCTGCCCGCCCCCACCCCGGGCGCGCGCGGCTGCCCAGCCACGATTCAGCGGCGTAAGAGACTTCCCATTCCCTCCTCATCAGCGGATCACACCGCCTCCCTAACCTCGAGGTAGAGCGAAGCCA
>JAAZBW010000097.1 GCA_012513625.1 Actinomycetales bacterium
AGGACGGCCTCGTTGTGGGCGCTCGGCCAGTCTCCGGCCACCACGTCGTACTGCGGCTCGATCAGGGAGGTGTCCCCCACCAGCTGGTTGAACTGGTTGGTGCTCATCTGGGCGGCCATCAGCGAGTTCGAGGTCATGCCGGACCCGAACCCCAGGGCGGAGAAGCTGGTGTCCGGGTTGACCTGGCGCACGCCGCCGGGAAGCGCGCCAGCGCCCACGCCGGAGGTGGTGAAGATCTGCGGCGTGACGTTGTACGTGTACTCGATCATGCTGACGGAGTCCGCGATGCCCCCGCCGTCGGAATCGATGAAGTCCTTGAGCGCCACCAGATCGTTGGAGCCCACCGAGGAGAACATCCGGCCGATCGACTGGATCTCGCGGACGTTCCCGCCCTCGCCGCCCTCGCCGCTGCCGCTTCCGAACGCCTCCTCGCTCAGGTCCGCGGACATGGCGAGCATGGTGCTGGTGTCGAATCCCTGGCTCTGGATGGTGAGCGGGTAGACGGAGAGGGTGTCCTCCTCGATGCCGCGCACATAGTCATCCACGCCGGTGGCGAGCGCGAGGATGGCCGCGATGCCCATGATGCCGATGCTCCCCGCAAAGGCGGTCATGAGGGTGCGGCCCTTCTTGGTCATCAGGTTGTTGAAGGAGAGGGCGAGCGCGGTGAGGAAGGACATGGAGGTCCGACGCACGCGCTTCCCGCTCTCTGCCACCTCCGCCGCCGGGTCGAACGGGTTGGTGTCCGCCACCACCTCGCCGTCGTAGAGGTTGACCACCCGGTTGGCGTACTGCTGGGCGAGGTCCGGGTTGTGGGTGACCATGATCACGAGGCGGTCCTCGGCGATCTCGGTCAGCAGGGCCATGATCTGCACGCTCGTGGCCGAATCGAGCGCGCCGGTGGGTTCGTCCGCCAGCAGGATCTCGGGATCGTTGATGAGCGCGCGGGCGATGGCCACCCGCTGCATCTGCCCGCCGGAGAGCTGGTTCGGCCGCTTGTGGATGTGATCGGCGAGGCCCACCTCGTCGAGGGCGGCCATGGCCCGCGTCCGGCGTTCCTTCGGGGAGACGCCGGAGAGGGTGAGCGCCAGTTCCACGTTGACCAACACGGTCTGGTGCGGAATCAGGTTGTAGCTCTGGAACACGAACCCGATCCGGTTGTTCCGGTAGGTGTCCCAGTCACGATCCGCGTACTCCTTGGTGGAGACGCCATCGATCACCAGATCGCCGGAATCGTACTGATCGAGTCCGCCCACGATGTTGAGCATGGTGGTCTTGCCGGATCCGGAGGGTCCGAGCACGGCCACGAACTCGTTGTCCCGGAAGGCGATCGAGACGCCGTCGAGCGCCTTCTGCGTGAAATCGCCCGTGGTGTAGGACTTGCTGATGCGCGTGAGTTGAAGCATGTTCAGGCCCCCATTTCCGACGACGAACGCTCGCCTTGCGTCAGCAGGCCCGGCCTGAGTAGTTCGAGCCAACGTTCCCTCGCTTCGGCGGGGTGGTCGAAGGGGCCGGTGCAGGCCAGGAGGACCACGTCGTTGGCGGTGAGTCCGGGGCGCAGGCGGCTGGCGGTGTGGCCGGCCTGGATGAGTTGGTCCAGGGCCGCGAAGGCCCGCATGGCCGGCTGCGAGTAGGCGGGCTCGCGGCGGCCTGCGGGCGGTTCGGGTGCTGCGGGAGTTGCGGGTGTTGTGGGTGTTGTCGGCGCTGCGGGTGTTGTCGGCGCTGTGGGAGTTGTAGGCGCTGCCCCGGGTGCTGCAGGCAGCGTGAGCGCGGCTGCACGCAGGGCCCTGTTGTTGGCCGCGCCGTCGAGGACGGTACGTAGGAGCTGGAGGAGTTCGTGATCGGCCTCGGCCGCGCCGGATTCGACGCGTGCGAGCGAGCGTTCGATCAGTGCGGCGAGCTTTTCGATCTGTTCGCCGACGACCGCCGCCACCAAATACGTCTTCGTGGGGAAGTGCCGATAGAGGGTCCCGACTGCGACGCCGGCGGCCTCCGCGATCTCGTCAATGCTCGCATCCGGCCCGCGGGCCGTGATCTGCGCTCTTGCGGTGTCCAGGATCCGCTCGCGGTTGCGTGCGGCGTCCGCGCGGACCAGCCGTTCCGTTGTCATCCTGCCTGCATTCCTGTTGGGGATCACCGTCAGGCACAACCTGAACGTAGGTTCACCTTATTCCCCAGTGTGGTCAGACATACAGGACCATTGACGCCCCCGGCTCCCGCCGACTGCCTGCGGGACCGCCGACTGCCTCCGGGACCGCCGACTGCCTCCGGGACCGCCGACTGTGTGGCAAGTAGTTGCCGGAATCCCCATCGACTGTGTGGCCAAGTACTTTCGCCACACAGTCGGCGGAGGAAACGGAACTTTCGCCACACAGTCGACGAGGGGTGTCGACGGAAAGGGGGATGTCGACGGAGAGCGGGTGTCGACGAAAAGCGGGGGCCGCTCCGATTGCGGCGAGACCATCCCGGCGGGACGATTTACCCCACCCGAGGGAGCGACATGTTCCAGATCGACCGCCGCACCGCCGCCTCCGCCGCCCTGGTTGCGGCCCCCATTGACGCTGCGGGCGCGCTCGCGCTCGG
>JAAZBW010000098.1 GCA_012513625.1 Actinomycetales bacterium
CGCCCGCGCGGGTCCGAACACGGCCGCGCGGCGTGAGACTAGCCACCTACGCGCGGCGACCGGCCACTACGCCCGGCCGGCCAACGCTGATCCCCGGCCTCGCCGGACCTCCCCCGGCCTACGCCGATCCCCCGGCCTACGCGCTTCCACCGGCCTCACTGGGCCTCGCCCGGCTTACGCGCGGCCGGCCACCGCCTGCAGGAGCGACTCCTGCCACCAGGTCACCCCCGAGTAGAGCGAGGCGAGCGCCAGTTCCAACTCGTCGTCCGCCGTGGCCGCAGGTTCTGGGTCCCGCGATGCCACCACGGCGAGGTCGTGGACCCGCTCTGCGTCGTCGTCGTCGTCGATACCGAGGCGGGAGGCGAGGACGAGCCGCATGTCCGTGAGTGCGGTCAGCCACGCGCCGACCCCGTCCGGGGTCACGCGCACCTGGCCGCGGGAGGCGGTGAGGGTGGCGACGACGGCGTGCAGGTTGGCCAGCTTGCCCTGCCGGATGTCGTCCATCGTGAGGGACCGGAGTTCGCCGGCGAGCTCGGGGTCCGTCAGCGACATCGGCGGGAACACCCGCGCAAGTGCCGGGTCGAGCGCGAGGTATTCCTCGTTGACGCCCGCCTCGGCGGGGTCGAAGTCCAGGTAGGCGATGGGATCCTGCGCATCGGACTCGGCGTCAGAGGTAGCCGAATCCGGCGCGAGTGGGGGGACGTAGTCTTCCTCGTCCGCGATCAGCGCGGCCACATCGGCCGCGAGGCGGGCGAGGATCGAGCGCTCGGTCTCATCCACCCGGGAGACGTAGCCGCCCGGGCCTGAGACGAAACCGCGCATCACTCCGCTTTCTCCAGAGTGGCCCAGAGGCCGAAGCCGTGCATGGCGGCCACGGCGGATTCCATGGGCTCACGGCTTCCGTGCGAGACGATGGCGCGGCCCTCCTGGTGGACCTGCATCATGAGGCGGTGGGCCTTGAGCTCGGGGTACCCGAAATAGCTCTGCAGAACGTAGGTCACGTAGCTCATCAGGTTGATGGGATCGTTCCAGACCACCACGTTCCACGGCTGGTCCGTGGTAGCGGACACATCGTGGTCCTGCTGTGGAACGGTCTTCATGGCTTCCATTGTTCCATCGGGCGCCCGCCGCGGAGGGTTCTTCGGCGGCACTGTGGATTGGCTTGGTATGCCAGATTGGCTCCCCGTTCGCCTCTTCGATAACCGATATCCTCCTCACGCGCCGCTCCTCCCCACGCGGGGCGCCACTCTCCTCCGACCGATACCAACGCGCCGCTGCCCATGCCCACGCGGCCTCGCCCGCCCTTCGCTGCCCCCACGCTTGGGCCAATGCCCAGCCCCCCTCCCCACCCCGGGCGGTCCGGCGCCGATTGGCGGCGGAGGGGAACGGGCGGAGGGTAGCGTTTCATTCCATGACGCACGCTTCCACTGCCCTGCTGACGGACATGTACGAGCTCACGATGATCGAGGCCGCACTCGAGTCCGGTGCTGCGGAGCGGAGATCCGTCTTCGAGGTTTTCAACCGCCGACTCCCCGCCGGACGCCGATACGCCGTCGTGGCGGGCACCGGCCGGGTGCTCGAGGAGTTGGAGAGGTTCCGGTTCGGCGATGCCGAGATCACCTGGTTGCGGGAGCACGGCGTGGTGGGTGCGCGCACGCTCGAGTACCTCGGCGATTACCGGTTCGCCGGTTCGATCACCGCGTACGCCGAGGGAGAGTGCTTCTTCCCCGGCTCCCCCGTGATGACGGTGGAGGGCACGTTCGCTGAGGCCGTGGTCCTCGAGACCCTGATCCTCTCGATCCTCAATCACGACTGCGCCGTGGCCGCGGCGGCCTCCCGTATGACCATGGCGGCGCACGGCCGGCCGTGCCTCGAGATGGGGGCCCGGCGCACCCACGAGTGGGCTGCGGTGGCCGCAGCGCGGGCGACGGCGGTAGCTGGCTTCGTCGGCACGTCCGACCTGGAGGGGGCTCGCCGCTACGGGCTGCAGCCGATCGGCACCGCGGCGCATTCGTTCACCCTGCTACACGACGGCGAGGAGGCCGCCTTCGACGCGCAGGTGGCAGCCCTCGGGCCGGGAACCACGCTGCTCGTGGACACCTATGACGTGGAACGTGGTGTGGAGCGCGCGGTGGCAGCGGCCCGCCGCGGTGGGGGCGAGCTCGGGGCAGTCCGGCTTGATTCCGGTGACCTTCTCTCCCAG
>JAAZBW010000099.1 GCA_012513625.1 Actinomycetales bacterium
CCATGATCTTGTGGGGGCCGTTTCCGCGATCGAAAATGTCGCCGATGATGTGCACCACGTTGACGCACACCTTCTGGATCATCACGCACAGGCCCGCGATGAAATCCCACACCATGTCCGATTCCGCAATGTAGGAGAGGACCTTGGCTTCGTGTTCCTGGCGGAAGGGATCGTTCGTGCCGGAGAAGAGCAACTCCCGGAGAATCATCGCGTAGTCGGAGGGCATCTTTTCCTCCACAGCGGAGCGCCGGTACTTCACGGCGATGTGCTTGCAGAGCTCCACGAGGCGGCCGATGGTGTCCGCGAGCCACTTCGGGTTCGCGCGGCCGTCCTCCCGCATGATCCGCAGCACGTTCTCCGGCTGGTAGACGAGGTTCGCCAGCTGGTTCTGCTCCTCGTCGCTGAGTTCGTCCCTGAAGCGCTCGCCGATCTTGACGCGGATGTTGCCCGAGGCCGAGCGCAGCATGTGGATGAACGCGTCGTCCTCACCGTGGAGGTCGGAGAAGAAGTACTCGGTACCCTTCGGGAGTTCACCGAGGCCCTTCAGGCGGATGAGCTCACCCTGGATGGACGGAATCGTCGGATAGTCCGTGGCCAGCAGTCGGAGGTACTTTTCGTTGCCCATCTTTCCACGCTACCGATCGCGTGCGACGCCCACCCTCGCGTTGGCCCGAGTTGCCGCCGGGCACCCCAACGTCGACTGTGTGGCCAAAGCATGTCCCGTCAACGTGGACTGTGTGGTTAAGGTTCGCGGGCGAACCTTGGCCACACAGTCGACGGCAGTTTCGGAACCTTAACCACACAGTCGACGGCAGTTTCGGAACCTTGGCCACACAGTCGGCGAGGAATTGCCGCCTCAGCCGCGCGGGGCCGTGTAGACCACCACCTCGTCACCGCGCTCGGCGAGGATCTCGCCTCCCACACTCCGCAACGAGAGCAGATACGAATCCACCACCCACACCGGCGCAGATTCCCCCACCCGGAGGAGCGAGGTGCTCATCTCCCCGGCCTCCGACCGCTCGAACGCCACGAAGTGCTCCAAGTTCCCGAATCCGCGAACCCCGTACGGCTCGAAGTCGTAGGTGGTCCCCGCCACCGCGAACCCGCCCTCCCCCAAGGCGACTGCCACCTCCGTGTCCGCAAGCCACATCACGAACGTCTGGGTGCCGTCGAAGGCCTCATCCCACCGCTCGTGCGCCTCGGGGCTGCAGTCCCCAATCACGTGCTCGGCCCCGAACTGGGCAACCGCGCAGCTGTTGCCCTCGAACGGGTACGACCACAGCTCCTCGCCCTCGTACGTGTAGCCGGCCCATTCCGTGCCCGCCGCGTCGCGCGCAACCAACACACCGTCCTCCATGGGAATCGCCGCGTAGCCCTCGGCAATCTGCTCGCCGGTGGCGGTCAGCAGCACCCGGCCCGGTGCGCCGGGGTCGTCCTCCGGCTGCGCCACCACCACCGCGCCGGGGGTGAAGCCGCTCAGCGTGAACTCGAGGCCCTCCGCACTCCAGACCTCGCTGAGCGACTCGTCATATGCCACGAGCCGCGACTCCCCGTGGGGGGCCACCACGAGCACCCCATCCGCGGCACCTACCATGACAAAGCCATCCACGGGGAAGTCCTCCGACTCCCCCGTCTGCGGGTCCACCACCTCGGACCCGCACAGGATCCGCTCGCCGAGGAAGGTGAGCGGGTTCGTGATCCCGCTCGGATTCGGCGCGCACAGCCCCGTCCACACCGCCTCGCCCGCCTCCGGGCCGATCGGGTAGAGCGAGTACGCGAAAGAATTCGGCGCATCCCGCACCAGCATCGCCCTGCCGTCCGGCGAGAGCCCCACCACGCTGCCCGGCACGGTCCACTGCTCCTCGATCCCGTCCAGGTAGTCGAGCTGGTACGCCAGGTCCGGGTGGATGCCCTGCGGCAGGTCCGTGGGCAGGCTGGTGGGAGGTGCCGTCGTCGTCGGACCCGCCGTCGTTCCCCCCGTCATTCCCGACGACGACCCACTCGCCTCCCCCGTCTCCCCACCTCCCGCGGTGGTCGGGTCTCCCCCCTCCCCGCCCGAGCAGCCCGCGAGGGCCAGCCCAAACGCAAGGAGGGCTCCGGCGGTACGGGTGCTCCGACGTCGGGAAATGGTGCGTGCCATGGTGTCCTCCTCGTGCTGGTACTGCTGGTAATGCTGGAACTCGTGACGGTGCGCGTGCCGGGGCGCGATCAGTCGGTGGCGGTGCCCGCATCCTCCCCTGCGGGAGGGCGGCCGGGACTGCGCATGGGGCCCATGCGCTTCGGGGTCCTGCCGGCGTCCTTCAGCGCGTTGCGGAGGATGACCTCCACCTGGGCGTTCGTGGATCGGAGCTCGTCTGCGGCCCACTTGGCGATGGCGTCGTGGACGGCGGGGTCGAGCCGCAAGAGCATCTTCTTGCGTTCGGACATGGTGGCCTCAGGTGTAGAGCGAGCCCGTGTTGATCACCGGGGTGACGCGGGACTCGGAGGTCAGGACCACGAGCATGTTGGAGACCATCGTGGCGCGGCGCTCCTCGTCCAGGTCCACCACACCGTCGTCCTCGAGTTGCTTGAGCGCCCGCTGGACGATGGTGACGGCGCCCTCCACGATCTTCTCCCGGGCGGCGATCAGTGCGCCTGCCTGCTGGCGCTGCAGCATGGCCTGGGCGATCTCCGGCGCGTAGGCGAGCGTGGAGATGCGGGCCTCCACCACCTCGAGGCCGGCGATTGCGATCCGGGCGGCCGCCTCGTGGGCGAGCTCCCCTGCGAGCTCCTCGGTGGAGGTGCGCAGGGCCATCACCGCCGGGTCCACGGAGTCGTACGGATGGGTGGAGACCACGTGGCGGAGGGCCGCCTCGGACTGCACGGACACGAAACGCTCGTACCTCTCGACGGCGAACGCCGCCTTCGAGGTGTCCGCCACCTGCCACACCAGGATCGCCGCCACGTTCAGCGGATTGCCGTCCAGATCGTTGATCTTGATCGTGCTGGTCTCGAAGTTGCGGACCCGCACCGAGATACGCCGGGTGGAGACGAGCGGGACGGTGAACACGAGGCCGGTGGTGCGGATCGTACCGATGTAGTTGCCGAAGAACTGCACCACCTGGGTCTCGCCGGGGCTCACGATCCGCATGCCGGTGAGGAGCGCCAATGCGAGGACCAGGAGGACCAGGCCGATCGATCCGGGGAGCACGTCCACGTAGGAGCCCTCCCCGGTGATGGTCTCGATCGTGCGGATGCCGAGCCAGACGCCGACGGCCAGCACCGCCAGCACCAGGAGCAGGCCGATCAGCCCGTTGATGTGGGGCGCAGTCTTCTCGCGGATGTCCACGCGGGCGCCCTCAAGGCCCACGGGGCGGCCGGCCGGGTCCCCGCCGATGGAGGTCTGGGGTGCGGGCTCGGGCCCGGGCCCAGGCTCGGGTGGCCGGGCCTGCTGGTCTGGGTAGGTGGTGCTCATGTGGCCCTCCACGGCTCTGGAGCTAATGTGATATCACAATGATATCGGCCTGGTGTGCGGCCGCGCAAGGACCTGCTGCCGCCTGCCCGCCACCCCTCCCCACCTCGGCACCTCGATCCCGGTCGCCCCCACTCACCGGCCCCTCCCCGCCCCACCTCTCGCCGACTGTGTGCCCAAGACCCCTCCGCCGCACCCGC
>JAAZBW010000100.1 GCA_012513625.1 Actinomycetales bacterium
CGCCCGCGCGGCCGGCGCCGATGTGCGCGGCTACTACGTGTGGAGCCTCATGGACAACTTCGAGTGGTCGTACGGCTACGCGAAGAGGTTCGGGATCACGTATGTGGACTTCGAGACCGGCGAGCGGACTGTGAAGGACACCGGCCGCTGGTACGCCGGCGCGATCGCGAACAGGGGCTTCGAGCTGGAGGACTGAGCGGGGCGGGTGCGGGGGGCTGCGGCCGCGGCCCGCCCGGTCCGTCGGCCGCGCCGGCGGGGCCGGCAACAGCCTCCGGAGGGGTGGGGATGGGCCTACGCGAAGTGTTCGTCTCCGAAGCCGTACTTCTCGATCACATAGTCCATGTCCTTGTCACCGCGGCCGGACAGGTTCACCAGGATCGAGCGCGGCAGCTCCGGCTCCTCCCGGCTGAGACGGATCGCGTGTGCAACGGCGTGCGAACTCTCGAGGGCCGGGATGATGCCCTCCACCCGCGAGAGAAGGTAGAAGGCTTCGATGGCGGCGGCGTCGTCGACGGCGTGATACGCGACGCGACCCGCATCGCGAAGGTACGCGTGCTCCGGCCCGACGGACGGGTAGTCCAACCCCGAGGCGACGGAGTAGACGGGCTGGGGGGAGCCGTCGTCGTCCTGGAGGAGGTAGGAGTTGAAGCCGTGGAGCACGCCGGCGCTGCCGTAGGTCATGGAGGCGGCGTGGTCCCCGCGTTCGGTGCCGCGGCCGAGGGGCTCCACGCCGTGAAGTTCTGAGGGATCGGCGAGGAAGCCGGAGAAGATGCCCATGGCGTTGGAGCCGCCGCCCACGGAGGCGGTGACGATGTCCGGGAGGATGCCGGTCATGTCCAGGAACTGCTCGCGCGCCTCGATGCCGACCACGTGCTGGAAGTCGCGGACCATCACCGGGAACGGGTGGGGGCCCACCACCGAGCCGATGCAGTACATCTGGGTCTGCGGGTCCTCGAGGTAGGCGCCGAAGCAGGAATCGACGGCCTCCTTCAGGGTGCCGAGCCCCTCCTCCACGGGAACCACGCGGGCCCCGAGCAGCTTCATCCGCGCCACGTTGGGCGCCTGCTTCTCGATGTCCACCACGCCCATGTGGATGTCACACTCCAGGCCGAAGTAGGCGGCGGCCGTGGCGAGCGCCACGCCGTGCTGGCCGGCGCCGGTCTCCGCGATCAACTTCTTCTTGCCCATGTATGTGGCGAGCAGGGCCTCGCCCATGCAGTGGTTCAGCTTGTGCGCGCCCGTGTGGTTGAGGTCCTCGCGCTTCAGGTAGATCTGGGCGGCACCGAGCCGCTTCGAGAGGCGTTCCGCGTGGTAGGTGGGCGTGGGGCGGCCCTGGAAGTGGGTGCGGATCGAGCGGAGCTCGGAGATGAAGCGGGCGGAGCGGGAGATGGTGTTGTAGGCGTCGCGGATCTCGTTCATGACCTCCGCGAGCGCCGGCGGGAGGTAGGCGCCGCCGTACTCACCGAAGAAGCCCTCGTGGGTGGGGTGGCTGGTCAGGTAGTGCGTGAAGTCCTGCTGGGGGTGGTCCGTCTGGGTCACGGGGGCTCCTTTGGGCGTGCGGGTGCGGGTGCGGCTGGGTTGAGGCGTGGCGCGGGGGCGCACGTCCTGTGGCCAAGGCTATCGACCCGTCGACGGCGGAGGCTCACCATTCCGCGGAACCGTGCGGTTGGGCGGTGGTCGTCTCCCGTCCGTCTTTCGTCGACTGTGTGGTTTAGACCAGAACGGTGTTCTGGTCTAAACCACACAGTCGACGGTTTTCGCTCGCTCGCTCGCGCTGGTCCGCCCTCATCCCGGAGCAGGGGCGGGCGGGTGACCGGGGCGTACGGCTACGACTCGCGAGAGTCCAGCGGGTGCTTGGCGAACTCGAACCTCAGGCGCGCCTCCGGCTCGACGCTCAGGATGATGTTCGCGAATCTAACCACACAGTCGATGGCATATTTGGTCAGCGGAGGGTGGCCATCCGGGCCACCACGTCCGCCACCTCAGGGCCGAACATGATCGCGTCATTGTGGTCGCCGTCCAGCACCACGTGCTCCACCAGGCTGGGGGCCTCCTCGGCCACGCGACGGCTCAATTCCGCGGGCACCACGGAATCGCGCACGCCGTGGATCACGGCGAGCGGCGCCGTCGTCGATTCGAGGTACTCACTGACCGGGTAACGGTCCCGGAGCAGCTGGCGCACGGGGAGCCACGGTTAGTGGTGCGCGGCCGGCGATGTCGCCGCCGTTGCCGTGGGCCAGGAGGACGGCCTTCCCCCTGGCTGCGTGCGTGGCTGGGTCCGGTCCCGTGGCTGGGCCCGGTCGCGGGTCCTGTTCCGTCCCCGGCCCCGACGGCGGAACGAACCAGGCGCGGAGGGCGAGTCCGTCGTCGGTGTGGAGGGTGACGTCACGGGCGCCCGCGATCACGGTGGCGGCCGGTGGGAGTGGGGACGTCTCCGGGAAGTAGATGAGGCGGCTCTGCAGGGCCCAGATTCCACCCACCACGAGAACCACCACCCCGAGAATCAGACCCACTGCGACGAACCGGCGCACCCTCCCATCCTCGGGGGTTCTGCGGCGGGCGGCAGGGGGTTGGGTGGTGGACTGGCAGGCAGCGCGACGGCCGTGAGTTTCCGCCGACAGTGTGGCGAAGATATGTGGGCACACAGTCGACGGGGATTCTGCGGCCGCGGACGCAGGACGACCCTGGACCACTGTGACCTGTCGACGGATGGGTGACGCGCCGCCGTCGGAACGAACTCACCGAACAAGATGTGCTGCCGGTCACACGTGCCTATGGTGGACGGACGATTCAGTTTCAGCCGGGAGTCCGCGCGCTGAGGTGCGGGCCCGGCGCTCGATTTTGAAGGAGACGGTTCATGAAGGGCATAGTCCTCACAGGGTTCAAGACGTTCCCCGAGATCCAGGAGCTCGAGAAGCCCACCGCCGGGCCCGGCGAGGTGGTGCTCAAGGTGGCCGGCTCGGGCGCCTGCCACTCGGACGTGGCCCTGTTCCACGATTACGAGTCAGACCCCACCGGCAAGCTGACCCCGCCCTACGTGCTCGGGCACGAGGTGTCCGGCTGGGTGGAGGAGGTGGGGCCGGGTGTGAACGGCCTCGAGATCGGATCCGCGCACCTCGTGTACGGCCCGATCGGCTGCCAGCGCTGCCGCGCCTGCTCCCGCGGTCAGGACACCTACTGCGAGAACGTGGCGCAGATGGACTACATGGCCACGGGCCTCGGCAAGAACGGCGGCATGGCCGAGTACGTGGTGGTACCGGCGCGCAACCTGGTGCCGCTTGGCGACGCCGATCCCATCAACGCCGCCCCCCTCGCGGACGCCGGCCTCACGCCCTACCACGCGATCAAGAGCGCCATGCCCGTGCTCACCGGCGGCGGGAAGACGGCGCTCGTGATCGGGCTCGGCGGCCTCGGCTACATCGCGGTGCAGATGCTCTCCGTGCTCACCGGCGCCAAGATCCTCGTGACGGACATGAAGGAGGATGCGATGAAGGCCGTCGAGCAGTTCGGCGGCATCCCGATCGCGGGCGGCGAGGGCCAGGCGGACCGTGTCCGGGAGGCCACGGGCGGCCGCGGCGTGGACGCCGTGTTCGATTTCGTGGGCATCAGCCCAACGATCGAACTTGCCATGTCCGTGGTGAGCCGCCAGGGCGCCGCGGTGGTCGTGGGCGTGGCCGGCCACCCCTACGAGTGGAGCTTCTACAAGGCTCCCTACGAGGCGCGGCTCTACAACACCTACTGGGGCACGATCGAGGAGCTCTATGACGTGGTGGCTCTCTACCGGGACGGCAAGATCACCCCGAACGTGGAGCGCTACTCACTGGAGGGCGGCCTCGAGGCCTACCAGAAGCTGGTGGACGGGACCCTCTCCGCACGCGCGGTGATCGTGCCCCACGGCGAGGTGTAGCGGCGGGCTCGCGTCGCTGACGGCGCGGGAGATGGACGACGGCGGGGCTCGGGCTGGTACCGGGGCCTCGCCGTCGCGTTGTGGGGGCAGACCTGTGGGCCCTCCGCGCTTCGGCGGGGCGGTCCTCCGGGCACCCCGCCCCTCGAGTGATGCTTCTATGTCTGTCAAGGGGCCTGCGAAGGGTGAGTTCCGCCGTCGTCGATGGGGAAGTGGGCTCTTCGCCGGGTAGGAGCGGGCCTTTCCTGGGCGGGAGCGGGCCTTTCCTGGGCGGGAGCGGGCCTTTCCCGGGCAGGAGCGGGCCTTTCCTGGCAGAGCGGGCCTTTCCTGGGCAGGAGCGGGCTCCTCGCCGGACAAGTAGTGTCGCTGTTTGTCCAGAGGCCCGTAGCTTCACAGGTTGTCCGTCCCACTGGTCACATGGGTTAACACAGGTATCACCTGCCCC
>JAAZBW010000101.1 GCA_012513625.1 Actinomycetales bacterium
ACTCGGAATTGTCCTTGCAGTGGTTGGCGCCATCCTGCGGTTTGCGGTGGCGGACGCCATCGAGGGCGTGGACCTCGCCATGATCGGCCTCATCCTGATGGCCGCAGGCGCCCTGGCCTTCCTGATCGGCCTCGTGCGCATGGCGATGGGTAGCTCGGCCCGCACCTCCACCGTGGTCCAGGACGGCCACGGAACCCGCACAGTGGAGTCGCGCTCCGATCTGCCCCCACGCGAGGTGTAGCGCCCGACGACGTACACTCGCCTGGGTGGAGGACCGTCCGTCCCGCATGGGATGGGCGGTCCTTCGCTGTCCCGGACAGTGCGAGCCGACCCGCCGCAGCCCCGCCCGCACTGAACCGGACCACCCCAGCCCCTCGTCCGCGAATTGCAGCATTGGGAGTGGCCGTCGCGTCCAACGTCTAGGCTTGCGCACATGGTCATGCCACGGGGTGCGCGCATCGAGGACGCCATCAACCGGGTGACGATCCCACGATTACGGGAGGCCGGGCAGGTCCCCACCATCATCCCGTTCACCGGCTACGGCTCCACCAGCTTTGTGCGCGTGCTCGCGCGGGCCGTGATGCACGACCCCGCCATGGAGGCCACGGACCGCACACGGGAGGGCCGCCTGGAGGGCCAGCGCGGCTGGCGCAACTTCCTCGGCACGCACGTGGCGATGCTGCCCGTCGAGATCACGGCCGGCAACGTCACGGTGCGCACCAAGTCGGACCGCTCGGGCTACATCGATGTGGTGATCCGGAAGCACGGGATGCAGCCCGGTTGGCAGAACGTGACCATCCGCGCCATCTCGGGGGACGAGGCGGAGACCCCGGTCCACATCCTCGCGCCGGACGTGCGGTACGGCCTGATCTCGGACATTGATGACACGGTGATGGTCACCTATCTCCCGCGCGCCCTCATCGCCGCGTGGAACACGTTCGTGAAGCACACGAGTACCCGCCAGCCTGTGCCCGGCATGGCCGAGCTCTACCGTGATCTGCAGGAACGCCACCCGGAGATGCCGGTGTTCTACCTCTCCACAGGGGCGTGGAACGTGGTGCCCACCCTCACCCGGTTCCTGCAGACCAACAACTTCCCGGATGGCGCCATGCTGATGACCGACTGGGGGCCCACGAACACGGGCTGGTTCCGATCGGGCCAGGAGCACAAGCGCACCCAGATGCGCCGCCTTGCCATCGAGTTCCCGGAGATCAGGTGGTTCCTCGTGGGCGACGACGGCCAGCACGATCCCACGCTCTACCGCGAGATGGCCCGTGACCACCCAGAGCACGTGCTCGCGATCCTCATCCGGCAGCTGAACCCCACCGAGCAGTTCCTCGCCCACGGCACCTTTGACGAGCTCTACCGCCCGGACGATCCGGTGGCGGACGAACTGGACCGCCCGGTCCCCTTCCTTGAGGCTCCCGACGGGTTCGAGCTCAGGAGACTCCTGCCAGAGTCCTGATCGCCAAAGAAACGCTGGTGGCCCGGTGGCCCGCCCCTCCGCAGAGGGCCGGGCCACCGGGCCACCAGACTCAGAAACTCGCTACTAGCCTTCCGGCACCAGGTCCAGCGCCAGCGTCTTCACCCGAGCCGCCACGTCCGCGTTCGCTGCAAGGTCCTCGCCGAGGAAGCCGAGCACGTTCGCGATCGTCTCGTCGAGGTCCGCGCCCACAAGGCCCTTGACCAGTTCCTCCTGGGCGTCCTTCACGGGGGCGCCGTGGCCGCGCAGGTGCTGCGTCCATGCCGCGATCGCCCGGACAGGACCGTCCGGCAGGCGTCCCTCCTTGATCTCCTCGCGGAGCGCGGGGACGATCCGGACCGGGATCTTCTGCGAGCCGTCCGCCGCGATCTGCGCCAGCAGGTGGCGGATGTTCGGGTTCTCGAAGCGGTCCAGCAGCGCCTGGCGGTACTCGTCGGACTCCACCTGGAGGTGCTTGGCTGCCACGTCCCACCACTCGTTCACCCAGCGGCGGACCTCCTCGTCCATGATCGCCTCGCCCACGGTGGGGAAGCCACGGATCGTGGCGGCATACGCCATGAGCGAGTGCGAGCCGTTGAGCATCCAGAGCTTGCGGTCCTCGAACGGGGTCACATCCTCCACGATCGTGACACCGGCCTCCTCCCAACGCGGCCGGCCGGCGGGGAACTCCCCGGCAACCACCCACTCGCTGAAGGCCTCCGTGGGAACGGGAGAGGCGTCGTCGTACCCGCACTCCTTCGCCACCTCGGCACGGTCCTCGTCCGTGGTGGCAGGGGTGATGCGGTCCACCATGCAGGTGGCGAACGAGACGTTCTCCTCGATCCACTCCACCAGCCCCGGGTCCACCTCGCGGGCGCAGTCCGTGATCACGCGGGCGAAGGCCTCACCGTTCTCGGGGAGGTTGTCACACGGCAGGATCGTCATGGCACCCGAACCCGCCTCCCGGCGCGCGAGAAGGCCAGCAACCACCTTGGCCGGCGTCGTCGAGACCTCGGCGCGCGGATCGGCGCGCAAGGCCTCGATGTCCGCAGCCACACCCGCGTTCGCCACGTCCAGCGAGCCGTCTGTGGCCCGCATGTAACCGGCCTCGGTCACCGTGGAGGTGAGCACCGCCAGTTCGGGGGAGGCGAAGTAGCCCAGCAGCGCCTCCAGGTCGCCCGCCTCATGCACCCGGGAGAGCGAGGAGATGACCTCGTACGAGACGCCGTCCGCGCCGCGGGTGATGAGCGTGTAGAGGCCGTCCTGCGGCTCGAGCGCCCGAGCGGCATCGGGCCGGCGGCCCGTGAATGCAGCGATTCCCCACTCGGCCGCGTCCGGAGCGTGCTCCGTGTACCAGGCCTGGTGGGCGCGGGTGAAGTTGCCGATTCCGAGGTGGATCATCCGGATCGGGGCCGCGGGGCGGCCGTGGTTCTCGCGGTTGAAAACGGTACTCATATCCTGAAAGCCCTCCTCGGCTGGGTAACAACGAGATCGTGCGCGGTTTCCATGGCCTCATCCATGGCGAGCGAGTGGTCGGCCACGAGTTCGGCGAGGTATCCGCAGTCCACGCGGCGTGCCATGTCGTGGCGGGCGGGGATCGACAGGAGCGCACGGGTGTCGTCGATCATGCCGGAGGTCTTGTAGAACCCACAGGTCTCCGTGACGAGGTGACGGTAGCGCCGCGCCGCGTCCGGGGCGTCGAGCATCCACCACGGGGCACCCACGTACACGCTCGGGTAGAAGGACGCCATGGGGCCGAGCTCGCGGCTGTAGACGTCCTCATCCATCGTGAACAGGATGAGCTGGAAGTTGGGGTTCGTGCCGAACGTGTTCAGCATCGGCTTGAGGTTGTTCACGAACTCCACCGCGATCGGGAAGTCCGTACCCACGTCCGCGCCGAAGCGCTCGAAGGTGGGCTCGTGGTGGTTGCGCGCCACACCCGGGTGGAGCGTCATGACGAGGCCATCCTCGGAGCCCATGCGCGCCTGCTGGAACACGAAGTCCTTGCGCAGCCGCGTGGCGTCCACCTCCGAGATCTCGCCGGCGCGGGCGGCCGCGTAGAGGAGCTCCGCCTCGGCGTCGTCGAGCTTCTCCGCACCCGGATCCACGTGCGAGTGGTCCGTGGAGACGGCGCCACGTTCCTTGAAGAACGCCCGGCGGTTCTCCATCGCCGCGACCCAGCCCGCGTACGAGCCGGCGTCCACACCCGAGACCTCGGCGAGGCGGTCGATGTCCGCGTTCCAGCTCTCCTTGAACGGCTCGAGGTACTTGTCCGGACGGAACGTGGGAACCACGGTGGTGTCAATCGCGGGCTCATTCGCGATGGCGGCGTGCGTCTCCAGGTCGTCACACGGATCGTCCGTGGTGGCGATGAACTCGATCTTGAAGCGCTTCAGCAACTCACGCGGCCGGTACTCGTCCGTCTTGAGGAGGGCGTCGATCCGGTCGTAGATCTCGTCCGCCGTCTCCGCCGAGGGCCGGATATCAATCTCGAAGACATCCTTCATCTCCGCCTCGAACCAGTACTTCATCTGCGTGCCGCGGTACTCCTTCCACAGCCCGCAGAAGGTGCGGAATGCTTCACGCGCACCCTCGTCACTCAGGCCGGAGCCCACCGGAACACCGAGCGTGGCGAGGTCGACGCCGTTCGCGTGCATGAGCCGGTTCACGTAGTGGTCGGGGGTCAGCAGCAGGTCTGTGGGGTTCTTGAACGGGATGTTCTCCGCGAACCACGCCGGCGGCACGTGGCCGTGCGGCGAGATGATCGGCAGGTCCTTCACCGTGTCATAGAGCTCCCGCGCGATCTTCCGGAGACCCGGTTCCGCCGGGAGCAGGCGGTCAGGATGAATATTGAGCGGCTTTGCTGTCATGGTGACGAGCCTAGTTTGTGGTCGCGGTCACGCGCGGGTGTTTGCCGCTGTTTGCCACCGACGACGCAGGCTCGCCTTCCGTTCGCAGCCCACCCACCCGCCGTCGACCCGACGACGCAGGCCCACCTTCCGTTCGCAACCCACCCGCCCGCCGTCGTGAGTGACGGTGCAGGAGTGGAATGTGGCAATCTCGCCGAACCCGCGCGCCCCTGCGGGTCCGGCACGCCACAATGGGGCCATGACTGAGACCACCGTTGAACTCATGGCACGCCTCGCCGAAGGATCGATGACGATCGGCGACGCCGAGGTAACGCTCTCGCAGGAGCAGATCCGCGATCACATCGTCGAGTCCCTGGCGACTCTCGACTTCGATGGCAAGTCCGTGGCCCTCGTGGTGCCGGACGCCACCCGCTCCGTCCCCATGGGCAAGCTCCTGCCCTCCGTGCACGAGGCCCTCACCGGCCGGGCGCGCGAGGTGAAGGTGCTGATCGCCCTCGGCACGCACCAGGCGATGTCCGAGCAGGCTATCGGGAAGTTCCTCGGCTTCGAGCCAGGCAACATCGAGGGAACCTACCCTGGCTGGACCGTCCACAACCACGAGTGGTGGGAGGACGGCACATTCGCAGACCTCGGGACCATGCCGGCGGAGCAGGTCTCCGAGTATTCGGGTGGCCGCCTCCAGGATGTTCCGATGCGGGTCCTCATCAACAAGATGGTGGTGGAGGCCGACGTCTCGCTCGTGGTGGGCCCCGTCCTGCCGCACGAGGTGGTGGGCATGTCCGGCGGCAACAAGTACTTCTTCCCCGGGCTCTCCGGCCACGACGTGATCGATCTCTCCCACTGGGTGGGCGCCCTCATCTCCTCCTTCGAGATGATCGGCACCCGCGGAATCACCCCGGTGCGTGCGCTCGTCAACGCTGCCACGGAACGCATTCCGGGCGAGAAGTACTGCGTCGCCGTGGTCACCGAGGCCGGCACGAACGAACTGCACTCAGTTTCCGTGGGAACCACCGTGCAGGCATGGGCCGCCGCCTCAGACATTGCGGCCGCGAGCCACATCACCTACCTCGACCGCCCCTACAAGAAGGTGGTCTCGCTCATTCCCGAGATGTACGAGGACGTGTGGACAGTGGCCAAGGGCTTCTACAAGCTCGAGCCCGTGGTGGAGGACGGCGGGGAGCTCATCCTCTACGCGCCGCACATCACCACCATCTCCGAGATGCACCCCGGACTCGCGAAGATCGGCTACCACAACCGCGACTACTTCGTGAAGCAGTGGGACAAGTTCAAGGACCACCCGTGGGGAGAACTCGCGCACTCCACGCACCTCCGCGGGCTCCGCACCTTCGACCCGGAGACGGGCGAGGAAAAGAACCGCGTCACGGTCACGCTCGCGAGCCAGGTTCCACAGGACGTGGTGGAGTCCTACAACCTGAAGTACATGGACCCTGCCGACGTGGACGTGGACGAACTCGCGAAGGACCCGGACGTGCTGATCGTTCCCAACGCTGGCGAGGTGCTCCACCGGCTGAAGGGCCAGTAGCAGAGCACGCGGCGCCGCCGCGGGGTCTCCCCGGAAGGGGCTAGATCTCGCGGCGGACCAGCGTGACCTGGCTGCGGGAGGTGAACTCCGCAGCGTCCTCGTCCCCCACTCGAATGGCCTCCGCGATCTGCTCGTGGAGGTCGAGTGCCTTCTCGATGGGATGGCGGGGCATACGGCCCGCGCGGTGCCGGCCTTCCAGAACCGCGGTCACCACGTTCTCGAGGGCACCGAGCATCTCGTTGCCCGAGGCGAGGAGCAACGTCCGGTGGAACTCAGTGTCCACGGCGAGATACTCGTCCGTGTCCCCTGCCTCTTCTTCTCCGAGGCGGCGTAGCTCGGCTGCGAGCTCCACGAGCCGGGCGCGCTGTTCGCGACTGGCCCGGAGCGCGGCGCGGCGAGCGGCAATTGGCTCGATCGCAATCCGGAGATCGGTGAGGGAACGCAGCTGATCGGCCTTCGAATCACCTGCGAGTCTCCAGCCGATCACCCGGGGCGAAAGCACGTCCCAATTCTCCACGGCAGCCACGATCAGGCCCACCCGGCGGCGCGCCTCAAGAAGGCCGAGGGACTCGAGCAGCCGCATCGCCTCGCGTGCAACGGTGCGCGAAACCCCGAACTCGGACTCGATCGTGGCAAGGTTGATCACGGTGCCCGACGTGAGCTCTCCAGAACCAATCCGGGCGCCCAGTGTTTCAACCAGCTGCACGTGCATGGACTGCTGGGCCATCTACTCTCACCTCGCTCGTATCTCCGCGGTCGGCGCGCGCCGACTCTCCTGACGACTGTAGCGAGGTCTTCGCCTCAACAATGGCGGAATGCCCGTTAATTCCCAAAGTGTGATAAGCGCACTATGGGCGATGCCCGATCGGATTCGTCTCAGCCGGAGGTGGGCGGGACGGTGTTGGCCGGGCCGGTGGAGCCGCGGGTGACCAGCTTCATCGGCACCACCGAGACGGGAATCTGCGGACCGTTTCCGGCGAGAGTCTCCAGCACCGCGCGGGCGGCCACCATCCCCTGGCCGTGGCCAGCGAGCGCCAGCGATGTCAGCGAGGGAATGTAGAGCTGGGCCATGGGCGAGTTGTCAATACCCACCACGGAGACATCGGCCGGGATCCGGACCCCGCGCTCGAGGAGTGCTCGCATGAAGCCGAGCGCCATATCATCGTTGTAGGCAAGGACTGCGGTGGTTCGGTTCGTCATCCACGCGTCCGCCGCGGTGACGCCGCCCCGGACGTTGGCCTCAAAGGGTCCGATCCGCTGAGACGTCATACCGCGGTCCTGGGCGGACTGGGCGAGGGCTTCCCACCGCGGGACCTGGAGCCAGGCGTCGGAAGGGCCCGAGATGTAGGTGACGGACCGGTGGCCGAGTTCGTGCAGGTGGCTGACCACCTGGCGCATGCCATCCGGCACGTTCTGCACCACGGAGTGCACGTCCTTGAGGATGCGGTTGACCACCACGATGGGACGCACCTTGGCCAGTTGGTGGAGGGCGGCGTCCGGGGCGCGGGGCGAGATCATCACGGCCGCATCCGCCATCTCGATCGTCTGCTCGAGAATGGACCGTTCGTACTCGATGCGGGAGCGGCCGTCTGCCACCACCACGGTGTACCCGGCCTTGGCCGCCTCCTCGTGGATTCCCTCCAGGGTGTGGAGGAAGTAGAGATTCCCCAGTCCGGAGACAGAGACGAGCAGGAGACGCGAGTTGGAGCGGTTCTCCCGGCTTGCCGCGTTGCGTTCGCGGTATCCCAGTTTCCTCGCGGCGATACGGACCTTCTCCACGGTCTCGACCGAGACCCGGCCCGGGCGTGAGAGCGCCCGGGAGACGGTGGACGCCGCGACGCCCGCCTCCGCCGCCACATCGTAAATCGTGGCAGCCTTCTGACGCCCTTCGGGCTTCTCCTCCATACCCGAACACTAGCAACCAGTTGCCAACCCCACAATGGTGTCATGTAATCACTTTGGTGCAGGATCAGTAGGGCAACCCGGCGGCAACCGGGGGCGGTTTGGCTCAAAGGGCACACGCGCTTCGGCGAGGATTGGAAAGATAGCGAAACCGGGGCACAGCGGCCGGCGCACACCAGCGCGCGGCCGCCACAAAGATCCGCCCCACAATGAGCCAAGGAGAACGGTGGTATGACCGCAATTGAGACCACCGCCACTGCTGACATCGGAGTCGTCGGCCTGGCGGTAATGGGTTCCAACCTCGCCCGCAACCTCGCAAGCCATGGGCACGCGGTGGCGGTGTACAACCGCACCTTTGCACGCACCGAGTCGATGATGGCGGACCACGGAGACGAGGGAAACTTCGTTCCGAGCGAGGACATCAAGGATTTCGTGGCCTCCCTGAAGGCCCCCCGCGTGGCCATCATCATGGTGCAGGCCGGCCGCGGCACCGATGCCGTGATCGACCAGCTCGCCGATCTGATGGACGAGGGCGACATCATCGTGGACTGCGGCAACGCCAACTTCCATGACACGATCCGCCGCGAGAAGGACATCCGTGCCCGCGGTCTGCACTTCGTGGGCACCGGCGTCTCGGGCGGCGAGGAGGGTGCCCTGAACGGCCCCTCGATCATGCCGGGCGGCACCCCCGAGTCCTACGCGCGCCTCGGCCCCATGTTCGAATCCATCTCCGCCCAGGTAGACGGGGAGCCGTGCTGCATGCACGTCGGCTCCGATGGTGCCGGCCACTACGTCAAGATGGTCCACAACGGCATCGAGTACGCGGACATGCAACTCATCGGTGAGGCATATGACCTCCTCCGCCGCGGCCTCGGCGCCGAGCCGGCAGAGATCGCCGAGATCTTCGCCGAGTGGAACAAGGGCAGGCTCGACTCCTACCTGATCGAGATCACCGCCGAGGTGCTCCGCCAGAAGGACGCCGAGACCGGCAAGGCCCTTGTGGACGTCATCCTCGACCGTGCGGCCCAGAAGGGCACCGGCACCTGGACCGCGCAGAACGGTCTGGAGCTCGGCGTCCCGCTGACCGGCATCACGGAGGCCGTGTTCGCGCGCGCCCTCTCCTCGTCCGTGGCACAGCGTGAGGGCTCCGGCACACTCGACGGCCACGTCAAGGACCTCCAGGTGGAGGACCGCCAGGCCTTCATCGACGACGTGGAGAACGCGCTGTACGCCTCGAAGATCGTGGCCTACTCGCAGGGCTTCCAGCAGATCGAGGCAGCCGGCGAGGAATACGGCTGGGACATTGACCTGGGGAACCTCGCCCGCATCTGGCGGGGCGGCTGCATCATCCGCGCCGCGTTCCTCAACGACATTGACGAGGCGTACAAGAAGGACCCGAACCTCCCGCTGCTCATGGCGAACGAGGCATTCGTGGACAAGATTAACGCCGCCGTGCCGTCCTGGCGCCGCGTGGTGGTGATGGGCGTTGAGGCGGGCATCCCGCTCCCGGCGTTCTCGTCCTCGCTCGCGTACTTCGACGGTATCCGCGCGGAGCGCCTGCCGGCCGCCCTCATCCAGGGCCAGCGGGACTTCTTCGGCGCGCACACCTACAAGCGCGTGGACAAGGAAGGCACATTCCACACGGAGTGGTCGGGAGACCGTACCGAGACCACGATGAGCTGACGTTCGTCTTGACCTGAACGAGGGTGGCCCCGCCGGTAGGTGGGGCCACCCTCGTGGTGTTCTCAGGCAGTACGTGTTCTCACGCAGTACGTTCAGTTGTCGGGAAAGCAATTCCGGACGCTGTGGCACCAAGCCACACGTGAGTCGGTGAGCTCAGTAGCCGGACCGGCCGTGGGTGTGGTCCGGGAGATCGTCACCCTTCGGCTTGCCGAACGTGTTGATCTTGTCCTTCACCGCACCCGCCACCGAGTCCGTCACCTTGCTGGCCTGCGTGCGGGCGTACTCGCCCACAGTCTCGTCCGCCTTCTTCTGGGCTGCCTGGACCGGCTTCGAGCCCGCGACTCCCAGCGCCACGGACTTGATTCGCTCGTACGTTGGCCGACCGGCACGCGCACCAAGCACGAAGCCGATGGCGCCGCCCAGGATCAGTGGGAACTTGGCCATGGTGATCTCCTTAGTGGGTTGGGACCTGCTGGAATCGAGCATAGAACGGCCGCCCCTCCCCCGCGCAACGAGTGGGCGCAGCCGCCGAGGCTAATCCCCCCTACTTCCTCACCTGCGCCGATAGCCTGAGCCCATGAGAGCTGGTCTCGGGATACTCCTCGCTGCCGCCGGAACGGCGCTCGGTGTGGTGGGGTCGCTGGCAGTGGTCGGAACGCTCGGCGCCGAGGACGGCGCGGAGCAGGGAGAGATGTGGCTGCCGGTGGAGACCACCCAGTTCGCGGACAGCCGCCGGGTCTCTGCCTCCCTGGATGTCCCGGACGCGGCTGTGCTGACGCTCCCGGTGACCGGCCGCCTCACAGAATCCGACTGCACGCCCGGTGTGCATGTTGCCTCGGGGCAGGTGGTGGCGCGGGTGAACGGTACCCCCGTCGTCGCCCTTGCCACCTCCACCCCGCTCTGGCGGGACCTCGCGAACGGATCCCGCGGCACGGACGTGACCGCGCTCCAGGAGGAGCTCAACCGGCTGGGCGAGAGCCTCACGGCAGACGGTCGCTACGGCCCCGCCACGGCCGCGGCCGTGAACCGGCTGTGGGAGCGCGCCGGGGCCGGCGATCCGAAGGGACGCCTCACCGTGGGCCACGTGGTGTGGCTGCCCACGCCCGGGGTCACCATCGGGAGCTGCGAGCGGCTCCTCGGCGAGTCCGTGGACCCGGGCTCCGCGTACGCCACACTCCGGGTGCTCCCGACCGCGGTCCGGATCACCTCGCTGCCCACCAACCCCGTGCCGGGCGAACGTACTGTCACCTACGGCCCCGCCACCGTCCCCTACGAGCCGGTGCTCACGGACCCGGGGATCGTTGCGGCCGCCGCAGAGTCGGACTCCTTCACGCTCTGGACCATCGACCCCACGCTCTCGGACCTCAACGTCTCTGTGGAATACACCCTGACCGAGCCGCTCGAGGTGGCCGTGATTCCGCCAGCCGCTGTGGGCCGGGGCGGGAGTGGCTTCTGCATTGAGGGCCGGGACGGCGTGATCCCTGTGGAGGTGGTCAGCTCGCAGCTTGGCCAGTCCTACGTGACCGGCGCGGAGGTGCTCCCCGCCGAGGTGCGGGTGCCCGCGCCAGGCGACGAGATCGACTGCGGCTGAGCCATGCTGGTAGAACTCGAGGGTGTGGCCGCCCGGTTCGGCACACGGCCGTGGCTGTTCGGGAACCTCTCGCTCACACTGAGCGCCGGAGAGATGCTCGGCGTGGTCGGTCCTTCCGGCTCGGGGAAATCCACCCTGCTCGCGATCCTCGCCGGGGAACTCGCCCCCACCCGCGGCACCGTCCGGCGCGCGGGCGTGAAGCGGATCGGCTGGGTGTTCCAGAATCCGTACGGCGTGGCCGGCCGCACCGCCCTCGATCACGTGACGCTCCCGCTCCTCGCCCGGGGCTCCACGCGCTCCGACGCGGACCGGCAGGCCGCGGAACTACTCGGGCGTTTCGGGCTCTCCGAGGTAGCCGCCTCGCCCTTTGCCCTACTCTCGGGCGGCGAGGGTCAACGGCTCCAACTGGCGCGCGCCGTCGCGTCGCAGCCGGAACTGCTGCTGGTAGACGAGCCCACGGCGCAGCTCGACTCCCGCACGGCCGCCGGCGTGAACGCGATCCTCGGCGGGCTCGCCTCCTCCGGGGCGGCCGTGGTAATCGCCACCCACGATCCACGCACGGCGGAGCAGTGCGACCGGGTGGTCGACCTCGGGGACCACCCCATGGAGGACACTGATGCGGCTGCGTGAGATCCTCCGCGAGGCGGGTCGGAACCTCGCGAGCGGCACCACCCGGCCGTTCACGTTCGCGTTGCTACTCGCGGCGATCATCCTGCTGACCGCCGGGATGGACCAGGCCGCCGTCACCGGCCACCGCATCGACCACGAACGCTTTCGCGCGGCCGGCGCCACACACTGGATCGTGCAGTCCAGCGGCGCGATCCACGTGGGCCGCTGCGAGGCCATGGCCGCCTACCCCGGGGTGGTGGCCGCCGGCGCCCTCCGCACCACCGGCGAGGCCAGGCTCGCCCTGCTGCCGGCCACCGCCGTGCCCGTGCGCGAGGTCAGCCCCGGGATGCGGGACCTCCTGAGCGTCCCTCCCGACGGCGGGGTGTGGGTGCCGCACCAGCTCGCCGAGACGCTGGGGCTGCGTTCCGGTGGGAGCGTGGCACTCGACTCGGGTGAGGACGTGGCGGTGGCCGCGGTGTACCGGAGCCCCGGAGATGGCGGCTCCACGCTCTCGAACACGCTCCTCACACCTGCGCCGGTGCCGCCTGCTGCTGGTTCGCCCGCCGCTACCGCCGCCGTTCCCACAGCGGACGTTCCTGCCGATGCCGCTCCCACCGCAGGCACGTCACCCGCCGCAGCTCCAGCCGTTGCCTCTTCCGCCGGCGAGCAGCCGCTGTGGGACGAGTGCTGGCTGGACCTCGAGGTGTACAGCGAGTCGGTCACCACGACGGCCGCCTCCTACGTGCCCACAATCGCCGAGGGCGAGACCAACCAAACGCGGGTGCAGCAACTCACCAGTTCGCTCGGACGGAGCCACAACCTGGCCGAGATCCTGGAGGGACGCCAGACGCAGGCACTGCTCTGGGCGCTACCGGTGCTGGCGGCTCTGCTTGGCTACGCGGCGGCGCGGAGCCGGCGCCTCGAGTTTGCCTCGGCCCGACATGTGGGGGTGTCCGCGCCAGACCTCGCGGCGACCACCCTGGTCGAGTCTCTCGCGTGGGCGTGCGCGGGTGGCCTGATCGCCACCGCCGTGGGCGGCCTGGTGCACGTGGCGCTCTACCGCGGCGCAGGCCTCGACTCAGCCCCCACCCTGCACGTGACGCTCGGCGCCCTGGCCGAGCCGGCGGTGATCGCCGCAGTGGCGGCGAGCGCAGTCGCGGCGGCGGCAAGCGGCCTCACCAACCCGCGTCTGCTGTACCACTACTTCCGCCAGCGTTAACCGCTCGCCCAGCCGGCGCCGCTTGCCACACAGTCGGCGAGAGAAGGCGAACTCTTGACCACACAGTCGGCGAGAGACCGCGAACTCTTGCCCACACAGTCGACGAGAGAAAGCGGACTCTTGGCCACACAGTCGACGAGAGAAGGCGAACTCTTGACCACACAGTCGACGAGAGAAGGCGGACTCTTGGCCACACAGTCGGCGAGGAAAGGCCGGCTACGGGAGGAGGCGCGGTTCGATCCGTTCCTCCACCACCTCGCCGCCCCGGAGTTCCACCACGTAGGCGCCCTTGCCGTCGATCTCGGTCACCGCCTCCGCGAGCTCGGTGCCGCGGTAGACGAGGCCCACGCCGTCGTCGGTGCAGTAGGTGCGCCCAAGCACGCCCTCCCCCACCAGCCTGTGCACGAGTGGGCGACGGCGCTTCTCGTTGTCGTAGTGCACGCCGTTGTCGAAGGGCAGCAGGCCGAGCCCGTCATGAACGGGGCGCAGCACCGGCCCGAACGAGTCCGTGGTGCCCCCGCGGTGCCAGCAGATCGATCCCGCGGAGACGCCCGCAAGCACCACGCCCGCCTCCCACACGCGACGGAAGATCGTATCGAGCCCATGGAGGCGCCACACTGCGAGGAGGTTCGCCACGGAGCCGCCGTCCACCCAGATGGCGTCCTGCTCCATCAGGTAGCCCTCGATATCCTCCACATTCGGCATGGTGAACAGCCGCAGCGGATTCACCTCAATGCCGGAGACCCGCCCGGCCTCCACACGCTCCGCGATGGTCCACTGCTGGTCGCCGTTCGCGGTGCCGAGGTAACCCAGCTTCGGGGTGCGCCCACTCACGCCGGACAGCTCGAGCGCATACGGCACCAGCTGGGCGAACTCGGCGCGGATCCGCTCACCCGGGCGGTAGCCGCCGGAGGTGGCGAGGATCGTGGGGGTGTCTGCAGGCACGTGGTATCCCTTTCGTGAACGACGACGGAGGTTGCGTTGGCCCCGTCGTGCACCCCAGCAGGTGGGCCGTGCGCGGGGGCACTACCCTCCACCCTATGGTGCGACGCAACACGGACATGGTTTCGGACGCGAGGGTGCGTGCCGCCACAGGCGAGGGGCGCGAGCACTGGTTCGAGCTCCTCGACGGCGCCGGCGCTGTGCGGGACGGCTGGAAGCGCGCCGCCATGGCCGCCTTCCTGGTAGCCAGGGACGTGGACCCCTGGTGGGCCCAGGGCATCACGGTGGCGTACCAGCAGGAGCGCGGCCTCCGGCGGCCGGGGCAGGTGGCGGATGGGACCTTTGAGGCGTCGATCTCGAAGACGCTCGCCGGACCCGTTCCCGCGGGAACGCCCGCGGAGAAGCAGCGCCTGCAGGTACAGGCGCGCAACCTCAAGACTCCGAAGCCGTGGCGGCAACGAAGGAGTACTGGCG
>JAAZBW010000102.1 GCA_012513625.1 Actinomycetales bacterium
GACGCCGGCAAAACCCGCCGCGACATCCGCCGCCACGTCAAAAACGTCCTCGCCGGACGCATCTACCAACTCCTCGAAAACCCCCCAACCACCACCACTTGACAGACATAGAAGCATCACTCGGCGAGAGGGGTCACTCGCTCTGCCAGGACTCCCAGAGGGCGGCGTACTCGCCGCCCGCCCGCACCAGCTCCTCGTGTGAGCCGAGCTCCACGATCCGGCCGTTCTCCATCACGGCCACCCGGTCGGCGTCGTGGGCCGTGTGGAGGCGGTGGGCGATCGCCACCACAGTGCGACCCGTCAGCACCGCGCCGAGCGACTGCTCGAGGTGGCGGGCCGCCGTCGGGTCGATCAGCGAGGTGGCCTCGTCGAGCACCAGGGTGTGCGGATCCAGCAGCACGAGCCGCGCGAGCGCGAGCTGCTGCGCCTGGGCGGGTGTGAGCGTGACCGCCCCCGAACCCACCTTCGTCTCCAGCCCGTCCGCGAGTGCCTCCGACCAGCCGAGGGCGTCCACCATCGCGAGGGCCTCGCGCATCTCCGTGTCCGTGGCGTCGTGGCGCGCGAGCCGGAGGTTGTCCGCGAGCGTGCCCACGAACACATGGTGCTCCTGGGTCACGAGCGCCACCTCGGTGCGCAGCCGCTCCTCGGTGAGGTCCACCAGGTTCGCGCCGCCCACGGTCACGCGGCCGCCGGTAGGCGGGTGGATGCCCGCGATCATGCGGCCGAACGTGGACTTACCGGCGCCCGATGGTCCCACCATGGCGAGCCGCTCGCCCGGCACGATGTCCAGCGAGACATCGTGCAGCACGTCCCGTCCCTCGATGTAGGCGTAGCGGACGTCCCGCGCCCGGATTGCGGAGTCGGTCGGCTCTGGTCCACCCGGCGTGCGGTCGGAGGGCACCTCGCTCACGCCGAGGATGCGGGAGAAGGAAGCGCCCGCCACCTGGATCTCGTCCATCCACATGAGGAGTTCTGCCATCGATCCGGTGATCTGGACCGTGTAGAGAGCCACCGTGGAGACCTGGCCAAGCGTGGCCCATCCCTGGGAGACGAGCCAGCCGCCCCACACCACCGCCACGGCGGTGGGCAGCACGCTGCCGAACGTGATGCCGGGGAAGAGGACCGCCCGCAACAGCAGCGTGTAGTCCTCCCGTTCCCAGGACTCTTGCACCGCGGCGCGCATGCGGCGGCGGCGCCGGCCACCAAGCGCCAGCGCGTCCACCGTGGCGGCGTGCTCCACGGTCTCGGTGATCTCACCGTTCACGGCGGCCCACGCCTCGGAGGACTTTGCGTACGCGGCGGCGTAGCGCTTCATGTACCAGCGGGCCACCGGGTACAGCACGGGGATGCTCACCAGCATGGCGAGAGCCGTGAGCGGGGAGGCGAGCACCGCCGCCCCCAGCACGAGCACCACCGTGACCGCCTGCACGAGCACGCGGGGCACGCCGAAGCGGACGGCCCACTGCACCCGGTCCACATCGTTGGTGGTGCGGCCGAGCAGATCGCCGGAACCGGCGCGCTCCACGGTGGAGAGCGGTAGGTGGGTGACCGTGCGCATGAACTCCTCGCGGAGCTGGGCGAAGATGTTCTCGCCCAGTACGCGGGACTGGCGGTCGCCGATCCCCACCAGCAGCGTCTGGAGCACGAGGGCGAGCGTGAGCAGGAGGCCGGTCCGCGTGACCACCTCCATGGTGGTTCCGGCCGTGACCTCGTCCACCAGGAAGCCCACGAGCCACGGCACGGCGAGGGCGGCAACGGCGCCGAGCGCCTGGATCCCCACCACAGCCGTGAGCGGGACCCGGTACTGGGTGAGTAGTCGGCGCGCGTACGCGCCCACGGTCCTGCGATCAGCGAGTGGGAGCCGCATGGTCCACCTCCTCGTCCTCAATGTCCCTCCGGGTGACCACCCGGTAGTACTGCCGTGCGCGTGAATCTCCCTCGCGCGCACGCTCCATCAGCCCGCGATGCGTACCGCGGGTGAGTTCGCGTCCGTCGTCGCCCAGGAACACCACCTGATCGGCGTGCTCGAGCATGAGCGGACTCGCGGAGACCACCACCGTGGTGCGGCCGCTGCGGTGGCGGGCGAGGTTCTGCGCGATCCGCCGCTCCGTGTGGGCATCCACCGCGGAGGTGGGTTCCACCAGCAGCAGGACCGGCGCCTCCGTGAGCACGGCCCGCGCGAGTGAGACGCGCTGACGCTGTCCACCGGAGAGAGAGCGGCCCTTCTCCGTGATCTCGCCGTCGAGGCCGTCCGGGAGCGACTCGAGCACATCACGGGCGTCCGCGATCGCGAGCGCCTCCACGAGCGCCATGGGTGTGGCCGCGTCCCGCACGTCCAGTTCGTCCGTGAGCTTCCCGGAGAAGAGCTGCGGGTTCGCCTGGCTGTGGGCAATCGTCTGCCGCACATCCGCGATCCGGAAGGACGTGAGCTGGGAGCCGGCGAGCTCCACCTGGGCGGACGCGTCGTCGTCGAGGCGGGCGAGGCGCGCGAGCACCGCAGCGGAGGTGTCCGGGGAGGCGGAGACGAGCACGGTGAGGTCCCCCGCGGCGAGCGCGAGCCCCGTCTCGCCGTCGCGGAGCACGGTGCCGGCGGACGGTAGGGGGATCGCGGTGCCCAGCAGGTCCGAATCGCCGAGCTCGCCTGTGGCGGGCTGGACGCGCAGCAGCTCGGCCACCTTCTTGGCGGCCACCCACGCGCGGGAGGCGTGGATGAAGAAGTAGCCGATCCGGGTGACCGGATCGCGCAGGAACGCGGTGTAGCCGTGGAAGGCGACGAGCTGGCCGGCGCTCACCTCCCCGCGCACGGCGAGCGCGGCGGAGACCCACACCACGGCCACCACGAGGGCGCCGGGCAGCAGGATCTGCAGGGCGGAGAGGAGGGCGGCCCAGTTGGAGACGAGCACGCCGGCAGCCCGCACGGACTGCGACTGCTCGCGGTACCGCTCCGTGAAGACGTCCTCGCCGCCGATGCCACGCAGGATCCGCAGGCCGGAGACGGTGTCCGAAGCGAGCGAGGTCAGCTCGCCCTGCGCCTCGCGGTGCACGGCCTGGCGCTTCTGCAGCGGGATCGAGACGAGGAGGTTCGCGGCGGTCACGAGCGGAAGGCCCACGAGCACGATCGCGGCCATCAGCGCGGACTCCTGCAGCAGCAGCCAGGCCACCACCAGGTAGGCCACGATTCCGCCCGCCACGCTACCGAGCACCTCGAGGACGTTGCCGAGGTACATGGCGTCCGAGGCCACCACGGCCACCACCTTGCCCGTGTCCGTGGAGGAGGTCATGCGCTCGCCGGTGCGGGCCACGTGGTCGGAGACGTTCGTGA
>JAAZBW010000103.1 GCA_012513625.1 Actinomycetales bacterium
GGCGGGAACGTGATGGCCCCGCCGGGCATCACGTATGCCGGGGGCGCGGTCAACATCCTGCTGGCTGCCGCCCGCTCCGGCGCCGAGGCCGTCCACGCGGGCGCGATCGGCACCGGCCCGAATGGCGATCTCATCCGCGCCGCCCTCGCCGCCGAGGGGGTGCGGGTCTCCGCTCCTCCCGTGCAGGGTCTGGACACGGCCGTATGCGTGGTGTTGGTGGAGCCGACGGCGGAGCGTACGTTCGTGACCACCATGGCCGCCGAGCGCCGGGTCACCGTGGAGTCGCTCGCCAGCTCGGATCCGCAGCCCGGAGACCTCGTGTGCGTCTCCGGCTACTCACTGTTCGAGCCGAGCCGGGACCCGCTCCTCGCGTGGCTCGAGTCGCTCCCCGAGGACGTGGGGGTGGTGCTCGATCCGGGCGCCGCATTCGCGACGATGCCAGGTGAACTCCGCGCGCGGATGCTTGCACTCACGGACGTGTGGACCTCGAACGCCGAGGAGGCCTCCGAGCTCATCGGCCTGCCGGAGCCAGAGGATTCCATCGCCGCAGTGGCGGATCTGCTCGCCGGTCCGGCGGCCTCGCGCCGGCACGCGCACCGCGCCCCTGTAATCCACAGCCCACATCCAATGGAGGGGGGTTGCGCAGTACTCGTGCGGGACGGGGCCCGCGGTTGCTGGGTCCGCGAACGGGGCCAGACCACCTACGTTCCCGGCTTTCCGCAGACCCCGGTGGACACGAACGGCGCGGGCGACGCCCACACGGGCGCGCTCGTGGCCCGGCGTTCCCACGGCGCGGGGTGGGTGGAGGCCGCGAGGTGGGCCAACGCCGTCGGGGCGCTCAAGGTGACGCGGCGCGGGCCGGCCACGGCTCCCACGCTGCCCGAGGTGGAGGCCTTCCTGGCAGAGCACGGGTGACCGGGTGCCCTCCGCCGCGAAACACCCTCGAGCGTGTTGAACGATCCAACGTTTCCGCATAGGATTTACAACTGTGGGTAGCGGCAGTTGCAGCTCACCCACAACCAAGCGAAGGCAGCATCCCCCGGATCGCTTGCCCCCGCCCTCGGCGCCGCTCCTCCCCGACGGCCGATGGGCAGATCGGACCCCGTACAGCCTCCCCATCGCGTACGGGGTCCGATTGTTCTCCCACACACCAAGACCGGCGGCTCTCGCCCCCGGACCCTCCCCCAATCGAACGGTGGGCCGGGCGCTCCCACCCACCCACAGCCAACCCCCGGCAGAAAACTCCCGGAAATCAGGAGGAGTCGGAGGTGTCCACCGTGCCGCGCAGGGACGTGGACGGCATGAGCACCACCGCGAGGAGCCCGAGCAGGCTCATGACCCCGATGACCGCAAATGTTGGTCCAATGGCGTCCACATACGCGGCGCGAACGGCCGCCTCCGTCACTGGATCGAGCGAGGAGAGGCTGAGGGAGGAGGAGGCGCTCGCGATCTCTCGCGCGGTCGCCCGGCCGAGCCGGGCAGCCACGCCGTCCTCCACCGCGATCCCGTACACGAGGCCGAGGAGTTGGATCCCGACCGCGCCGAACAGGTTACGGAAGAACATCACGGCGGAGGTGGCGGCGCCCATGTTGGCGAGGCCCACCGAGTTCTGCACCGCCAGGATCAGGTTCTGGTTGGTTGCGCCGAGGCCGATGCCGCCGAACAGGAGGAGCAGCAGCATGATCCACAGCGGCGTGGTGGTCCCCACGAACCAGGCGGCGCCGAAGGCCACGGTCAGGCAGACCATGCCGCCCACCACATACTTCTTCCAGGTGCCGTACCGGGTGATCCACTGCCCGGTGAGGGTGGAGGCGATCACGATGCCGAAGATCATGGGGAGCCCCAGCAGCCCGGCCTCCGCCGGACTGTAGCCGAGCCCGTACTGGAAGTACTGGCCGAGGTACACGTTCGCGCCGAACATGGCCGTGCCGAGCCCGATGTTGGCCACGATCGCGAGCATCGTGGTGCGGTTCAGCAGGATGTTGAGCGGGATGAGCGGCTCCAGAACCACGCTCTCGATGAGGCCGAAGATCACCATGCAGGCGGCCACCACCGCGAGCATTGCGCCGCTCTGCCAGGAGATCCACTCGAAGTCCCGGCCCACCATGCTCATCCAGAGCAGGAGGACGGCCGCCCCGGTGGAGATGAACAGGGCCCCCAAATAGTCCACCGAAACCTTGCGGCTGAGGTCCCGGGTCATCTGGAGGCGCCGCTGCACCGTGTAGAGGGCGATCGCCATGAACGGGATCACGATCCAGAACGTCCACCGCCACCCGAGGAACGGCA
>JAAZBW010000104.1 GCA_012513625.1 Actinomycetales bacterium
CACCAACTCGCCACCGTTTTCCAGGCCGTAGACCTCTACGACACCGTGACGGTGCGGCCCGCGGAACAGTTCACCCTCACGATGAGTGGGCGGGGCGAGGGCCTCCCCGTGGACGGCACGAACCTGGCGATCCGGGCCGCCACAATGCTCTCTGACTACGCAGGCGTGGACGAGGGCGCGGACATCTTCATCGAGAAGAGGATCCCCGTGGCCGGCGGGATGGCCGGGGGATCGGCGGACGCCGCGGGTGTGCTCGTGGCCCTCGATCGGATCTGGAACCTGGCACTCGCCACAGACCAACTCCACGAACTCGCAGCACGGCTGGGTGCGGATGTGCCGTTCTGCCTGCGCGGCGGCACGGCGCTCGGACTCGAGCGCGGGGACCGGCTGATGCCCCTGCTCAACCGCGGGCGCTACTCCTGGGTGTTCGTGGTGCAGAAGGGCGGGCTCTCCACCCCTGAGGTGTTCCGGAGGTTCGATCAGGACCGGCCGGACGCCCGCGCGGTGCCGGAGGTGGACGATCGCTTCCTCGCCGCCCTCGCGCAGGGTGACACGGAGTACGTGGCGCGCCACGCCCGCAACGACCTCGCGGCCCCCGCCCTCGCAATGCACCCCGGCGCACGAGCCGTGATCGAGGCGTGCCAGCGGGCGTCACTCCCGGCCTTCGTCTCGGGCAGCGGCCCCACGGTGGCGGTGTATGTGTCCGAGGAAGAGAGCCTCGAGTCGCTGAAGGAGCTCATGCAGGACGCCGTCCCCACGGCCGAGTGCATCTCCGCATGGGGCCCGGTATCCGGCGCCTACATCGTGTGAGCGGGCGCCGGAGACCGCGATACGGGCCGTAACGCCTTGCGGCCGACGTGTCCTAGCCTTGTCACACCATGGCGCATCTCCTCGGGGCCGAGGCCCTGCATCTCGAATTCCCCACCCGTACCGTCTTCGACTCCGTCTCGCTCGGCGTCAACGAGGGCGACCGGATCGGCATCGTGGGCCGCAACGGTGACGGCAAGTCCTCGCTGATGCGGATGCTTGCCGGGGTGCTCGAGCCCTCGAGCGGCCGGGTGACCGTGCGCGGCGGCGTGAGTGTGGGCGTCCTCGACCAGGCGGACACGTTCGGCGAGGGGGCCACGGTGGGCGGCGCCGTCGTCGGGACACAGGCGGAACACGAGTGGGCGGGTGACGCGCGGATCCGGGACGTGATCGCGGGCCTGCTCGGTGGGCTGGAATGGGACGCGGACGTGGCTGCCCTCTCCGGCGGGCAGCGGCGGCGGGTGGCACTTGCGCAGCTGCTCGTGGGGGAGTGGGATGTGCTCGCTCTTGACGAGCCCACGAACCACCTGGACGTGGAGGCCATCACGTGGCTGGCGGCACACCTGAAGCAGCGATGGCCGCGCGGCGCGGGCGGGCTACTGCTCGTGACCCACGACCGGTGGCTGCTGGATGAGGTGGCCACCGCCACCTGGGAAGTCCACAGCCGCACGGTGGAGCCGTTCGATGGCGGCTACGCGGCGTACATCCTGCAGCGTGTGGAGCGGGACCGGCAGTCAGCCGTGGTGGAGCAGCGCCGCCAGAACCTCGCCCGTAAGGAGCTCGCGTGGCTGCGCCGGGGCGCGCCGGCGAGGACCGCAAAGCCGAAGTTCCGGATCGAGGCGGCCAACGCACTGATCGCGGATGTGCCGGAGCTGCGGGACCCGATCGCGCTCCGCTCACTGGCCGTCACTCGCCTGGGGAAGCGGGTGGTTGACCTGCACGATGCCGGGGTCAGCTACGGCACCCACGAGGTGCTGAGGGGCATCGACTGGAAGCTGGCACCGGGGGAGCGCACGGGCGTGCTGGGGGTGAACGGCGCCGGGAAGTCCACGCTGCTCCACCTGATCGACGGCTCCCTCGAGCCCACGAGTGGTCGCGTGGCGCGCGGGAAGACGGTCAGGGTGGCCACGCTCTCCCAGCGGCTCGACGACCTCGAGGAGTTCTCGGACGAGCCCGTGCGCGTGGTGGTGGCGCGCCTGAAGCAGACCTACACGTTCGGGAACGGGTCCCGGGCGCAGGAGCTCACGCCCTCCCAGTTGCTGGAGCGGCTCGGATTCGCGCGCGAGCAGCTCTCCACGCCCGTGGGCGATCTGAGCGGTGGCCAGAAGCGGAGGCTGCAACTGCTCCTCATCCTGCTCTCCCAGCCGAACGTGCTGATCCTGGACGAGCCCACCAACGACCTCGACACGGACATGCTCGCCGCGATGGAGGACCTCCTCGACTCCTGGCCCGGCACCCTGATCGTGGTCTCCCACGACCGCTACTTCCTCGAGCGCGTGACCGATCAGCAGTAC
>JAAZBW010000105.1 GCA_012513625.1 Actinomycetales bacterium
CCGCGGACCTGCACGTTCAGGCGTTCCGGATCGCGGAGGAGCTCTCGCTCCCGGTGATGGTGTGCATGGACGGCTTCGTCCTGACCCACGCCATGGAGCGCGTGGTGGTTCCCACCACCGAACAGGTGAACGAGTGGCTGCCCCCGTACGAGCCCCGCCAGGTGCTCGACGTGGCCAACCCCGTCTCGATCGGCGCCATGGTGGGCCCGGAGGCCTTCATGGAGGTGAAGTACCTCGCCCACCACAAGCAACTCCAGGCGCTCGAGCTCATCCCGCAGGTGGCGGAGTCCTACAAGGAGTATTTCGGCCGCGAGGCCGGCGGGCTCGTGCGGCCGTACCGCTGCGAAGACGCCGAAACGATCGTGGTGGCCCTCGGCTCCGTACTCGGCACCATCAAGGACGTGGTGGACGAGCGGCGCGAGCGCGGCGAGAAGATCGGCGTACTGGGCATCACCTCGTTCCGCCCCTTCCCGTTCCAGGCGATCCGCGAGGTGCTCCAGCACGCGAAGCGTTTCGTGACCGTGGAGAAGGCGTTCTCCGTGGGCCAGGGAGGCATCGTCTCCTCCGAGTGCCGGCGCGCACTGCGCGGCCTGCAGACCACGAGCTACGCGGTGGTCGCCGGCCTTGGTGGCCGTCCGATCGCCAAGACCTCGCTCCACCGGATGTTGGACGAGGTGGTGGCAGACACGCTCGAAGACCTCCACTTCCTTGACCTCGACGTGGAGCTCGTGACCAGTGAGATAGAGCGCGAGGCGGCCACGCGCCGCTCCGGCCCGATCGCCGAGAACCTCATCCGCGATGTGGGCATCGCCCGCGCCACGGCCCACTGAGCCGGGCGGAACAGGAGACCAGACATGTCACAGGTGACAGCCCCGCTGACCGAGAATCGGCGGAAGTTCTACCAGGTGGGATCGTTCGCGGTGGGCAACCGCCTCGTTCCCCTCGATCTGCTCAGCTTCCAGTCGGACGCGGACCGCCCGAACGCCCTCACCTCCGGCCACCGCGCCTGCCAGGGCTGCGGCGAGACCCTCGGCGCCCGCTACGTGGTGGACGCCGCGCTCGCTGCGGCGGACGGCCAGCTGTTCGCGGTGAATGCCACCGGCTGCCTCGAGGTGTTCTCCACCCCGTATCCGGAGACCTCGTGGCAACTGCCGTGGCTGCACAGCCTGTTCGGCAACGCTCCCGCGGTGGCCACCGGCGTGGCCGCCGCCCTCAAGGCGCGCGGAGACACCACCACCCGCGTCCTCGCCCAGGGCGGTGACGGCGGCACGGTGGACATCGGCTTCGGCGCCCTCTCCGGCATGTTCGAACGCAACGACGACGTGCTCTACGTCTGTTACGACAACGAGGCCTACATGAACACGGGCGTGCAGCGCTCCGGGGCCACCCCGCCCGCCGCGCGCACCGCCACCACGCAGGCCGTGGGCCCCGAGCCCGGCAACGTGTTCGGCCAGGGCAAGGACGTGCCTCGCATCGCCATGGCGCACGACATCCCGTACGTGGCCACCGCCACCATCGCCGATCTGCGCGACCTCGAGTACAAGGTCACGAAGGCCATGAGCATGCGCGGAGCCCGCTACCTCCACGTGCTCGTGCCCTGCCCGCTCGGCTGGGGAACCATCTCCGGCGAGACCGTGCAGATCGCCCGGCTCGCCACGCAGTGTGGCCTCTTCCCGGTCTACGAGGCGGAGAACGGCGTGGTCACCGCCTCCTCGAAGATCCGCCAACGCGTGTCCGTGGAGGACTACCTCAAGCCGCAACGCCGCTTCGCCCACCTCTTCAAACCCCGCCGCCAGGACGTGATCGACCGCCTCCAGGCGATGGCAGACCGCAACATTGAGCGCTATGACCTGCTCACAGGCGACGACGACGGCGATCCGTTGCCCCGAACGCTCGCCGGGCAGTACGCCACAGTTCCGTCAGGTCCCACCGGGGAGACTCCCGAGGGTGTGGACACGGGTGCCGCGGCCGCCATGGCGTCGGCAACCGGGCAGGGTGAACTCTCGCGGAAGAAGCCATTCGAGGAGGCCGCACACCTGCAACTCGGACGCGCGCCAGCTGGGAGTGCGCGCCCCACGGAGGGTGACCCTGCCGTCGTCGAAAATCCGGACACGGTGGCGATCGAGAACACGGAAGGACCGGAGCAGTGAGTACCAAGCCGTTTGCGATCACCCTCGATGTGGGATCGTCGCTCGCGAACCAGACCGGATCGTGGCGC
>JAAZBW010000106.1 GCA_012513625.1 Actinomycetales bacterium
GGACGGTCTTGAGCTTGCCGCCCTGCGAGGCCGCCATCACGGCCCGTCGGCGCATGACCATCCGGAGCAGGGTGATGCCCAACTCGCGCACGAGGATCAGGACGGTCACCCACCAGGGCACGAGTCCGTCCCAGGAGAGCAGCAGGAGGGCGGAGATCACGAGGGCCTTGTCAGCGATCGGGTCCAGCAGTTTGCCGAGGTCCGTAATGAGCCCGCGGGAGCGCGCGAGGTAGCCATCGAGCCTGTCGGTCAGCGCGGCCACCAGGAAGACCCCGGCGGCCACGAGCCTCCAGCTGGTTCCGTCCAGGAGGAAGAGCCACACGAACACCGGAACCATCAGGATCCGGGTCATGGTGATGATGTTGGCGATATTCCACGTGGGGACGGCTACCGGCCGGTCAGCTGCCACGCGTCCTCATCTCCCTCGTCCTCCTCGGACGAGTCGATCCACGGCTCATCGTCCGTCTCACCGTACACGGCGGCCTCAGCCTCCGGCGCGTCGAACGGCTCGCCACGCAGCATGGCGAGCGCCTCGTCCAGGCCCTCCGGTGTCACGAGCACGTCGCGCGCCTTGGAGCCCTCCGAGGGCCCCACAATCTCGCGCGACTCAAGCAGGTCCATCAGCCTGCCCGCCTTCGCGAATCCCACGCGGAGCTTGCGCTGCAGCATGGAGGTGGATCCAAAGCTGGTGGTGATCACAAGCTCCGCGGCCTGCAGGAGAAGGTCCAGGTCATCTCCGATGTCCTCGTCAACCTGTTTCCTGGGCGCCGCCACCGCCACGTCCTCCCGGTAGACGGGCGTCATCTGGGTCTTCACGTGTTCCACCACGGTCTGGATCTCTTCTTCGGAGACCCACGCGCCCTGTACGCGCATCGGGTTCGCCTTGCCGGACGGGTGGAAGAGCGCGTCGCCCTGCCCGATGAGCTTGTCCGCTCCGGGACGGTCGAGGATCACGCGCGAGTCTGCGAGCGAGGAGGTGGCGAACGCGAGTCGGGAGGGCACGTTCGCCTTGATGAGTCCTGTCACCACGTCCACCGAGGGCCGCTGGGTGGCGAGCACCAGGTGGATACCTGCGGCGCGTGCGAGCTGGGTGATGCGCTGGATTGAGGACTCCACGTCCCGCGGTGCCACCATCATGAGGTCCGCCATCTCGTCCACGATCACGAGGAGGTACGGGTAGGGCGCGATCTTCCGCTCCGAGCCCGGCAGCGGCTTCACGGCGCCGGAGCGCACCGCGGCGTTGAAATCGTCGATGTGCTTGTACCCGAACGCTGCGAGGTCGTCGTAGCGGGCGTCCATCTCCTTGGCCACCCACTCGAGCGCCTCGGCAGCCTTCTTGGGGTTGGTGATGATCGGCGTGATGAGGTGCGGGATCCCCTCGTACACGGTGAGTTCCACGCGCTTCGGGTCCACGAGCACCATGCGCACCTGCTCGGGCGTGGCTCGCATCATGATCGAGACGATCATGGAGTTGATGAAGCTCGACTTACCGGAGCCCGTGGCGCCGGCCACGAGCAGGTGGGGCATCTTCGCGAGGTTGGCCACCACGTAGCCACCCTCCACGTCCTTGCCCACCCCCACCGTGAGCGGATGCTCGGACTTGAGCGCGTTGTGGCTCCGCAGCACGTCGCCGAGCGCCACGATCTCACGATCAGAGTTGGGAATCTCGATCCCGATCGCGGACTTGCCGGGGATTGGAGAGAGGATCCGGACATCCGGCGAGGCCACGGCGTACGCGATGTTCTTGGACATGGCGGTCACCCGTTCCACCTTGGTGCCGGGGCCGAGTTCCACCTCGTAGCGGGTGACGGTGGGGCCGCGGGAGAAGCCCGTGACCGCGGCCGGGATATCGAACTGCTCGAAGACCTCGGTGAGGCGGTTCACCACCGCGTCATTGGTGGCGGAGCGGGTCCGGTGGGGGGCACCCTTCTTCAGAAACCCATCGCCCGGCAGGGTGTAGATGATGTCCGGGGAGAGCTCCAGCTGCTCCGCGCGGGAGGGGAGTACCTGCGTGGGCGGCGCCTCCAGGGTGTTCGCCTCGACGACGGCGGTCTCAGGCTCGAGCGCGGTGGGTGCGGTGGGCGCCGTGGTGGTCGCCCCGCCCTTCCGGCGCGCCTTCTTCGGCTCCTCGACGTCCGCCGCCTGGTCGTAGGGGACGGTGGTCTCACGGGGCGCGGGAGCCACCCGGCCACGCGTGGGGGTGACGGCGGTGGTGGTGGGCTCGTGTTCGTCCCGCTCGCGGCGGGGCGCGAGGGCGCGGAGTCGGCGAGGGATCTCGGCCACCGGCGTGTTGGTGATGACGAGGACCCCGAGGAGCAGGAGCAGGACGAGCAGGGGGATCGCGGCCACGTGGGTGAACAGCGCTGAGATGGGGGCGGCGGCGAGCCACCCGAGCACACCTCCGGCGCCCTCGATCCCGGTGAAGTCATCGAGGAGGTGGGGCTGGCCACGGCCGATATGGATGAGACCGGCGATCGCAGCCGCCACGATCGCGATGCCGCCTGCCACGCGCCCATTCACGCGCCCCTCCTCGGGGTGGCGGAAGAGCCGGAAGGCGATCAGCACAAACAGCACCGGCAGGGTGACGCCCAGCACGCCGAGGAGACCGGCGGCACCGCGGTGGATGATCTCCCCCGCGAGACCTGACAGTCCGAACCACTCGCGCGCCGCCACCACGATGGCGAGGGCCACGAGGCCAAGTCCCAGTGCGTCGCGGTTTGCAGGCTCGTAGTGCTCGGGGCCGCGGGCCTCGGCAGGTGCCCGGCGCCCGCGGGAGGGTGGCTCCTTCTCGGGCGCGCGGGAGGTGGACCGCGGTTCCGGCTTGTTGCGCCCAAAGATCCGGTCCATCACGGTACGTTTCTTGGGGCTCGGGCGCGGGGAGGTGCGGCGGCTCACGGAAGTTTCCTTCGATGAGGCCGACCGTGCGGGGGAAGGCGTACGGGTAGCCATGCTGGTTTAGAACCTAGTGCCGTCCCGTGCCGATGCGCGGGACGGCACGCCGTACGGCCGGGATCCGTCACGTCTCGATAACCACCGGGATGATCATGGGTCGACGGCGGAGCTTGCGGCTCGCGAACTGGCCCACC
>JAAZBW010000107.1 GCA_012513625.1 Actinomycetales bacterium
CGGGCCATGGTGGTGGCCACGCTGCGCTCGGCGAACTCGGGTGCGCGGCGTGGAAGGCACAACTCGATCTCGTCCCGCACGCGGGTGGTGCTCCCGAGGTCCTCGAAGCTGTGGTGGTGTCTCCAACTTCGCAGGGGACCCTGCACAAGGCTGTCGGTGAACCCCGTGCCGTGCTCCACCTCGGTGTATTCGGTGGTCCAGTTCGCCATGGGCCACGGCAGGTGGCGGAGCCGGTAGTGGGAGCGCGCCCCCGTGGCCAGGCCACGCTCCGGCTCGTCCATCACCTCCGCAACGAACGGGGGGGTGAGTCTCCGGACCACGCCGGGACGGGCGTGCCAGCGGAATACGTGCTCGCGGCTGTGCGGGACCGTCTGATCGAACCGCAGGGTCAGCATGGCACCTCCTTCGCGTGACGAGTCTGTCACGCGAGAGGCGGCAGTTGGTACACCATCGGGTGGCCTCGTGGAAGGTTCACAGCACCCTCACACCCATGGAGGCGGCCCTCACACGAGCGGGCTCAGAGGTCCCCGTAGTCGATCGTCAACTGGCCCTCGTGTGTGGTGTAGACGAGCATGAATGCGGTCCGGACGCTGCCGTCCGTCCGCTCGGCCTCCACCGTGCACTCGAGGATCCGGTAGACCTCGCTCTCGTCCGCGGGCAGTACGAAGATCGGCTGGTTGTCATGGATCAGGCGGTAGGTGCCGAACTGGCCGGTGAGGTCGAGCGTGTTCTCCGCCTCCTCGAACTGCATCATGGGGCCCACCAGGTCCGGGCAGGTGAGGAGCGAGTAGAGCGGAGTGCCAGACCCACCCTCGGGTGGATCTACCAGGCGGATGCCGGGCTCGCTGCCCATCCCCTCGGCGATCCCCGCGTTCGTCTGCAGGATGCCGGTGGTGAACGCCGCGACCACTCCCGCGGCGGCGAGCCCGAGTGAGAGCCACGTGGCGCTGTTGTTCGTGGGAGCGCTCGTGTCCACGGCGAGCCCGTTCAACGAGGGGATGGACTGCGGATCCACCCACGGCGCGAGGGGGATGTCCGGGACGTCCGCGCGCACGTGGTTGGTCCACGCCCTCCCGTCGAAGTAGCGCTCACTGCGGGGGTCGTTGGGGTCGGTGAACCACCCAGAACCGGGGTTGATGCTCATGAAGCGCTCCCTTCCTCGGCCATAGTCCACCACACCCGCGCAGGTGCGGCCACGGATGGGGCGAACTCAGCAGAACGCCGCCGCCACCGCGAGCTCGAGCGCGGTTCCGAAACGGGTCTCGCGCTCCTCCGAGGTCATGTCCGCAGAGCCGTCGAGGAGGTGGTCGGAGACGGTCAGTACCGTGAGGGCCTGCTTGCCGAACTCCGCAGCAGTCGCGTACATGGCGGCCGCCTCCATGTCCACACCGAGCACGCCGTACGCGGCGAGGGCCTCAACCTGTCCCGGGACCACGAGGTAGAAGTGGTCCTTCGAGACGATCGGGCCCACGTGCACCCGATGGTCGGCGCCGGCTGCGGCCATTGCGGCCGCCGCGAGTTCGAATGAGGCCACCGAGGAGAAGTTGATGCCGGGGATGCGCCCTTGGTTCATCGCGGAGTCGGTGTGGGCGCCCGTGGCCACGATCACGTCCCCCACCTTCACGTGTGAGGCGATACCGCCGGTGGTGCCCACCCGGATCACGCGCTCCACGCCGTAGAACTGGAAGAGCTCGGTCACGTAGATGCTGGCGGATGGTTGGCCCATGCCGGAACCCATCACGGAGAGCGGCCGCCCCCGGTGAGTTCCCGTGAAGCCGAGCATGCCCCGCACGTCCGTCACGAGGCGGGCGTCCTCCATCAACTGGTGGGCGATCCGCTCGTCGCGTTTCGGATCGCCGGGCATCAGGACTGCGGGCGCGAAATCGCCGGGCTCTGCGGAGATGTGGGGGGTTGCCATGGTGCTCCTTACCTCGAATGGGCACATCCTTTCACGCCCCGCACGGGGCGCGGCCGTTCCGGAGCGGGGGTGGGGCACAATGGGGTTCCACCACACGTTCCCCGAGTAGAAAGGCCACCATGGCCCTCCGGCTCGTCGCCTTCGACCTGGATGACACCCTCGCGCTCTCCAAGTCCCAGATTTCTCCCCACGTGGCACAGGCACTGTGCCGGCTCCTCGATGAGGTGGAGGTCTGCATCATTTCGGGTGGGCGGTGGCAGCAGTTTCGTGAGCAGGTGCTCGACCACCTGGAGGCGGATCCCTTCCAGCTCTCCCGCCTCCACCTGATGCCCACGTGCGGCACCCGCTACATCCGTCACGACGGCGGGGGGTGGGCGCTGGTCTACGAGCAGCCGCTGCGCTCGGAGGAGCGGGAGGCGGCCATCCACCACGTGGAGCAGGAGGCCCGCCGGCTCGGCCTGTGGGAGGAGGAGACATGGGGTGAGGTCATCGAGGACCGCGGCACCCAGATCACCTTCTCCGCGCTCGGCCAGCAGGCGCCGCTTGAGGCGAAGCGGGCGTGGGATCCGGACGGGTCCAAGCGTTCGGCGCTCGTCCACGCGCTGGAACCGATTCTCTCTGAGCTCGAGGTCCGCTCCGGCGGGTCCACCTCGGTGGACATCACCCAGAAGGGAATCGACAAGGCCTATGGCATGCTCCGCCTCGGCGAGCAGACGGGGATTCCGCTGGACCACATGCTGTTCGTGGGGGACCGGCTTGACCCGGACGGCAACGACTACCCGGTGAAGCACCTGGGTGTCCGGTCCCTCGAGACCACCGGTCCCGAGCAGACAGCGGAGATCATTGAGTCGCTCCTCGCGGACGTCGCCTCGGGGAGCCGTCGGTGAAACGCCTCGCGGCGGGCATCGTCCTCGCC
>JAAZBW010000108.1 GCA_012513625.1 Actinomycetales bacterium
ACCTCGAGTGTGAGGTCCAGATCGTGGTAGGCCTCCATGTCCAGGTTCACGAACGTGCCGGTGTCCTTCGCCTTCCGGAAGAACGGCGTGAGGACCTCGACGGCGCGCGAGACCGCTCCCTCGAAGTCCCACGGGTTGTGGGGTCCGATCACGGCGGAAACCTTCAGGGAGAGGTAGTCCACGTCCGTGCGATCGAGGAGGGCTTCGTTCGCGGCGAGCCGCCGGGCCGCCTCCGTGTCTCCGAGCACCGCCTCACCGAGCAGGTTCACGTTCAGGTGGTCCCCGTTCGCGCGGAGGCGGCGGAGGGCCGTGGTGAGGGAGGTGGGAGTGGCATCGACGACGAGGTCACCCACCGTCTCCCGGAAGGCTCGCCGGGTGGCCGCGATCGTGGGCACGGGGGCGGGCCGGGCCGCGACGCCTACGGCCTTCAGTGCGAGCGCGAGGGGCCCGGGGAGGAAGCCGAGCGGGCGGGCCGCGAGCTTGCGGAGCGCGCTGGCGGCCACGTGCGGATCGTGGGGCCGGATCACGTCATCCACGAAGCGGAGTGTGAAGTCGAGGCCTGCCGGGTCCTGGAGGATCCGGGAGAGGAGCTGCGCAGCCGGAGCCACCGGCTCGGACCCGGCCCGCTTCTGCCACGTGGTGGCCAACTCGATGGCCGCGGGGCCAAGCCTCCACAGCTCGTCCGGGCAGGTGCGGTGGGGAGGCGGCGCGGTCTCAGCGGTGGGAGCAGATGGCGCGGCAGTGGGCTCGTGACTCACGCCCCCAACGTTAGTTGGCGCGGGAGGCAACGGCGTCCTCCCGCGCCAAACGGGATCGGCGTCAGGCCACGGTAAACCGGATCGGGGTGCTCCCGCGCCGAACCGGATTGGGGTCCTCCGGCGCCAAACGAGATCGGGGGGACGACCCAGGTGAGGCCGTGGCCGGCGCCCGCAAGTTGCTCGTGGATGAGCGATCCCTCTGGTTCGTATATTTTCACGAATCGTTCACCCTCTTTCGCGCTCAGCGTGACATTCGGATGATTGACCGTCCTCGCCGCGCGCCTGTGCGCCACCTGTGCTTCGATGAATTGTCGATGAAAGCGGCTATCTGGGATCAAATCCCGGAACGGTTGCTTTCGGAATGAAAGGAAAGAATATGCCTCTGTGGCTAACCCTGATCGTTGTAGGTGTCATCCTGGCGCTCATTGGAGTGTTCGTGCCGGCCGCGCAGTTCCTCATCTGGCTCGGCATCGTGATCCTTGTGGTCTCGATCATCATGAGCGTCATCACGGGGCGACGGGTCTAGCAAAGGCCTACGATCACCCGTATCTCATCCAGCGCTGCCGGGACTCGAAGGAGTCCCGGCACCGCCGTCTAATCCGGCAGTGAAGACTCGGGAGGCTCCGAGCAGCCGGGCCGCGAGGACACTTCGGGCTCCCGAGGAGCCCTGACCCCCGAGCAGCCGGGCGGAGGACACTTCAGGCCCCCGAGGAGCCCCGACCCCGGGGTCCCCGCGCCTCCGAGTAGTCTTGGCGCCGTGAACGCGCCTCTCCACCCCCGACTCGTCGGGTGGGTGGTCCTCGGCGGCACCGTGGGAACCGCAATCCGCCACCTCCTCCATTCGATGTTCGGTGGCCCGGATGGAACCTTCCCCTGGGACACCTTCGCCATCAACGTCTCTGGCTCGCTCCTTCTCGGCGCCCTCCTCGCCGCCATCGGCTCGCGCCCCGCCTCCGCATCCGCCACCCGGCTCCGGCTTGCCCTCGGGACCGGGTTGCTGGGCGGCTACACCACCTACTCCACCTTCGCCGTGGAGACCATCCACCTGGCGTCCGCCTCACCCGGTGCGGCGCTCCCATACGCGTTCGGGTCGGTGCTTGCGGGAATTCTCGAGGCGCTCGCGGGAGCCCTTGCTGTCCGTCTCCTTGGCCGTGACCCGGCCCCCGGCGGTCACCCGGCCCCCGGCCGGCACCCGGACCCCGGGCCGCGTCCGTGATCGGCCTCGCCGTGGCGGTCGCGGGCGGGCTCGGCGCCGGCGCCCGCTACCTGCTCGACACCCTGCTGACCCCGCGGCTGCCTGCGCGCCTGCCGCTCGCCACGCTCCTGATCAACGTGCTGGGTTCGTTCCTGCTCGGCCTGCTGGTGGGAACTTCTGCCGGGCCGACCTCCCAGCTGGTCCTCGGCACCGGCTTCCTCGGCGGTTTCACCACGTTCTCCGCCGCGAGCGCGGAGTGCGTCCGCCTTGCGTTCGCGCGCCGGATCGGTGCCGCGGCCTTCTTCGCCGCGCTGATGCTGGCCGCGAGCGTGGCTGCTGCGGCGCTCGGCTACCTGGGCGGGGCGGTGCTCACCGACGGATCGGCCCTCACCGGCTAGCCGGGCCGCGCAGTCCAGCCGGCACGGGAGCACCGCGCACCAGCCCGGCGGCGGCCGCCGCGGCCTTCGCCGCTTCCAGGACCTCCAACTCGCTCGACCCCACCTCAGCCGCAATTGCCGCCACGTCCCGGAACTCCGGGGCCACATTCCGGATGCGGGTGCCGTCATGCGCCACCTTGACCGGCACCTCCCGGCCCGCAGCCGCGCCACCCTGCGCCAGCCGGACCGGCATCCAGCCGCGCTGCAGTGTCACGCGGTGGAGGGGCTGGTGCCGGCGCACCCCCAGCGTGGTTGTGTTCGCCATCATCGCGTCCGCCACGGCCTCCGCCGCGCCCTCCGGCGCGAGCGCGTGCAGGGTATGCGCGGGCCGGCCCCGCTTCATCGTGATGGGGCTCAGCCATGCGTCCGCCGCACCCGATTCGAGGAGGGCGTCGATCACGCCGGGCCACAGCCGTGGGTCCAGATCATCCACATTGCATTCGAGCTGGTGCACCACGTGCGCGGGCCGGTCTTCTGCCGC
>JAAZBW010000109.1 GCA_012513625.1 Actinomycetales bacterium
CCGTTCGGTCCGATGAGCGCCACCGTCTCTCCCGCAGGGATCGAGAGGTCCGCCTCCACACCCCGCTCCGGGCGCCGCACCGTGAGGTTGACCGTTACGGGCTCAGCACGCGGTACGAGTCCCTCCATCTCGCCGTGGAAGGGCGCGGGCCGGGGCCGGGCGAGGAGGCGCGCGAGTCCGTGGCCGGTGGTGATGGCGACCACGGCGGTGAGGATGAGCGCGAGCGCGAGGGCGTAGGAGATCTCCGGATCGGACTCGCGCGCGAGGTAGATGGCGAGCGGCATGGTGCGGGTGGTTCCCTGCAGCGAGCCCGCGAAGGTGAGGGTGGCGCCGAACTCGCCGAGCGCCCGCGCGAAGGCGAGCGAGAGGCCGGAGACGATCGCGGGTCCGAGCGCGGGCAGCGTGGCATGGCGGAGGACGGCGCTGGGCGAGGCGCCGAGCAGTCCGAGAGCCCTGCCGGGTGCGGGATCCATCACGCGGTGGGCGGCCTCCACGGCCACCACGAAGTACGGGAGAGAGACGAAAACCTGGGCCAGCACAACTGCCACGGTGGTGAAGCCGATCTCGACGCCGAGCACCGAGAGCGGCGCGCCGAGGAGGCCCCGCCGGCCGAACGTGGCGAGGAGGGCGAGCCCGGCCACCACGGGCGGGAGCGTCATGGGGAGGAGGACGAGGATCCGCAGGAGTGGGGCGAGGCGGGCAGACTGCCCCATCCACAACGCGAATGGGAGACCGAACGCGAAGACCACCGCGGTGGTCGCGAGGCACGTCTGCAGCGAGAGGACCAGTGCGTCCCGGAACTCCGGCCGGACCGCCACCTCGCCGAGGCGGGCCCAGGGCACCCGGGCGAACAGTCCTGCGAAGGTGAGGAGCAGCCACAGGAGCGTCACCCCGCCGATCACGGCCACCCACCCCGTCCCCGGGGCCGGCTCACGGGCGCTGGCGGCCGGGCCGCTCGCCCGGCCGGGCCTCTCCGCAGCAGTGCGCATGCTGCTCGTCGTCACGGCGTCCCGAAGCCGTAGGAGTCGAGCACCGTGCGGGCCGCCTCCGAATGCAGGAACTCGATGAAGCTGGCGCCCGCCTCCGCACCGCGGCCCACGCGTGCGGTCACGGAGGAGGTCACCACATCAGAGGCGCCGGGGATATCCAGTGCATCCAGTCCCGCCGTGGTGGCGTCGGTGCCGTAGGTGATGCCCGAGTTTGCCTCTCCGGAGGAGACCTTCCCGCGCACGTCGGTCACGCTCTGCTCTTCGGAGACCGGTGTGATGGTGATGCCGTTCAGCTCCATGAGCGCCACCGTGGCCCTCCCGCACGGCACCTCGGGGGCGCAGACCACGAGGCGTTCCCCAGTGAGGGCCTCCTCCGCCGTCTCGAAGCCGCCGGGGTTCCCGGGGGCGAGCGCGAGCACGAGCGAGTTGGTGGCGAGGCTCCGGGGGCCCTCGGCCACACCGTCCCCGACCGCGCGGTCCATGGTGGCGGTGTCCGCGGTCACGAGCACGTCCGCCGGGGCGCCCTCCACCAACTGGTCCACGAGACCGTTGGAGCCGCCAAAGGAGAAGCGCACCTCGTTCCCGTGGTCCTCGGCCCAGATGCCCGTCAGTTCGGTGAGCGCGGCATCGAGCGAGGCGGCTGCGAACACGGTGATGGGCTCGTGCGTGCCCGGCGCCGGCTCCGCGCCGGTGGCAGACGAGGCGGCCGTGGCCTCCGTGGTGCCCGGCGCCACACTCCCGCCGCCGCAGCCGGCCACGAGGGCCACCAGGGCCACCGCTGAGAGCGCCACTCCCGGGCCCCCGCGCCTCACGGCCGCGCCGCCGGCTTCTGAACTGAGACGTTCGTGGCCTTCACCACCCCCGTGGCGAGGGATCCCACCTCGAGTTCCAGTTCCCGGGCCGCCTCGGCCGAGATCAGGCTCACCACCCGGAACGGCCCCGCCTGAATGTCCACCTGCGCCATCACGCCATCGATCACGAGGGCGGTCACCAGCCCGGTGAAGTGGTTGCGCACGGAGTGCTGGCCCGGTGCCGCATCCAGCTCGCGCATGGGCGAGTCCTGCGCGAGGTCCCGGGCGCAGCGGGCGAGCTCGGCACCCTCCACCACCCGCCGCCCGGCCTCGTCTGAGGTGGCCGCGAGCCGCCCGTCCTCTATCCACCGTCGCAGGGTGTCATCGCTGACCCCCAGCACCGCCGCCGCCTGCCGGATCCTCATGTGCGCCATAGGGGCTACGCTAGCAGCGCACCCGCGGAGATTCTCTCCGAAATTCCCGCACCTACGGAAGCAGCGGAGGCGGGGTTCGCCGCCACTCCCCCGAGCGC
>JAAZBW010000110.1 GCA_012513625.1 Actinomycetales bacterium
CGAGGAGTCGCGCGATCAGCGTCTCATCGCGAAACGCCCCCCGCCGGATCGAGTCGAGGTTTGCGTAGTGCTCGGAGATGGCCCCGTACCCAATTTCCACGTTGGCCGCCCGGATCTCCTCCTCGGTGCGAGCAGCGGGGGCGGACGTGGTGGCGGGGGCCCCACTGGTGGCTGGTCCGGCGGTGGGCGTGGGCGCCTCCGCGTTACCGGAGCACCCAGCCAGGAGTGCTACGGCCGTGACCAGCGCGAGGGCGCTCCGGGACATGGGCCTCACACCTTTCGTCCAAACACAGGGGCGCCCTCGCGGGCGCCCCTGTGCGTGTGGTTCGGGCCCTAGGAACGGACCCCGTCAAGAGCACCGGCGAGCTCGTCGACCTCATCCTGGTTCAACTCCACCACGAGGCGACCGCCACCTTCCAGCGGCACACGCATGACGAATCCGCGGCCTTCCTTCGTGACCTCGAGCGGCCCGTCACCCGTGCGCGGCTTCATCGCTGCCATGTGTTTGTCTCCTCCTCGGATCTCGGCGCGCCGTTGAGCGCACTCGCATGCCCTAGTTTACGCCACGTGACGCGCTCGGCCCACGAGTCAGGCTCCGTTCGCCACCTCGGACGGCTCCGTGAGCTCCTCGTTGTTCAGGCGGGTGAGGCCCGCCTGAACAACGGCAACCGCCTCCTCCGCGGTCTCCACGATGGGAAGCAGGTCCGGGTCGCCCGGGCCGATCGTTCCCTCGGCCACCATCACGTCCGTGAGCCAGTCCTTCAGCCCCTGCCAGTACTCGCGCCCCACGAGCACGATCGGGAACGAGCGCACCTTCTGGGTCTGGACGAGGGTGACGGCCTCGAACAGTTCGTCGAGTGTGCCGAAGCTGCCGGGTAGCACGATGAAGCCCTGCGAGTACTTCACGAACATGGTCTTGCGGACAAAGAAGTAGCGGAAGTTGATCCCGAGGTCCACCCAGTTGTTCACCCCCTGCTCGAACGGCAGCTCAATCCCGAGGCCCACCGAGATGCCGCCCGCATCGTGGGCGCCCTTGTTCGCCGCCTCCATGAGGCCGGGACCTCCGCCGGTGATCACGGCGAAGCCTGCCTCCACCAGCCGCTCGGCCACGTTCACAGCCAGCTCATACGTGGCCGAATCCGGCCGGGTGCGAGCGGAGCCGAACACCGAGATGGCGGGTCCCAGCTTCGCGAGCGCGCCGAACCCCTCCACGAACTCGGCCTGAATGCGCATCACGCGCCACGGGTCCATGTGCAGCCAGTCCGTCTCCTGGTGCGGGCGCAGCAGCCGGGCGTCCGTGGTCTCCTCGGGGATGAGTTCTCCGCGCAGGATCACGGGTCCCTTGCGGTACGAGGGGCGTCTGGTGTTCATCGTCTACCTTTCGAGCCAGTGGGCGAGCGCCTCGGCGCATGCGGAGATCTGGGAGATGGGGCACCGCTCATCGTCGGCGTGAGCGAGCATCGGATCCCCCGGCCCGAAATTGACGGCCGGGATCCCGAGCCCGGAAAAGCGTGCCACATCCGTCCAACCGTACTTGGGTGCCACGCGTGCGCCCACTCCTGCCACCGTCCGCGCGAACCCCGCCACGAGTGGCTGATCCAGCCCGGGCCGGGCACCCGCGGCGGCGTCACGCACCACCACCTCAAACCCCGCAAACACCTCGTGCATGTGCGCGATCGCCTCCTCGACCGAGGTGGAGGGGGCGAACCGGTAGTTCACGGACACTGTGCAGGTGTCCGGCACCATGTTGGTGGCGATCCCGCCGCTGATCGCCACGGCGGAGAGGCCCTCCCGGTAGGTGAGTCCGTCCACCTCCACCTCTCGCGCCCGGTAGGAGGCGAGCCTCTCGAGCACCGGGGCGGCGAGGTGGACCGCGTTCACGCCCTTCCAGGAGCGCGCGGAGTGTGCGGTCACGCCTCGCAGTTCCACGTCCACACGGAGGGTGCCGTTGCAGCCTCCCTCAATCTGCGCGTCCGTGGGCTCCATGAGGATGGCCAGGTCGCCCTCAAGCCAGTCCGGGTGGTGGCGAGCCACCCGCCCGAGCCCGTTCTGGGCCGCGTCCACCTCCTCGTGGTCGTAGAACACCCATGTCACGTCCCACGCGGGCGCGGCGAGGCGGGCCGCGAGGTGCAGCATCACGGCGATCCCCCCCTTCATGTCCACGGTGCCTCGCCCCCAGAGCACTCCCCCCTCGAGTCGGGTGGGGAGGTTGCCCTGCACCGGCACCGTGTCGATGTGCCCCGCAATGACCACGCGCCGTCCGCGTCCGAGGGAGGTGCGGGCCACCACGGCGTCGCCGTCGCGGTCCACGGCAAGGTGCGGCAGCGTGAGGGCGGCCTCGATCGCGTTGGCGAGCGCCGTCTCGGAACCCGAGACCGACGGCAGGTCGCACACCGCGGCCGCCAGCAGGGCAACGTCGTCGGAGAGATCGAGGACGGGAGGCGCGCCCACCTAGTCCCCCACCCCGTGGAGAGTGCGGGCGGCCTCGCCGAGCGAGCCGGAGAGGGAGGGGTAGATGGTGAACGCGCCCGCCACCTGGTCCACGGTGAGGCGGTTGGTGACGGCGAGCGTGACGGGGTAGATGAGTTCGCTCGCGCGCGGCGCCACCACCACTCCGCCGATCACCACGCCGGAGCCGCGCTCCGAGAATATCTTGATGAAGCCCTCCTTGATGCCGAGCATCTTCGCGCGCGGATTGCGGGCCACGGGGAGACGGGTGACGGCGCCTCCCACCTCCCCGGACTCGATCGACTTCTGGGTGACGCCGATGGTGGCGATCTCCGGAGCCGTGAAGATGCACGCGGACACGGTCTGGGTGTCGAGGGGAGCAACGGCGTCGCCGAGCGCATGCCACATCGCGATCCTGCCCTGCATGGCGGCCACGGACGCGAGCGGGAGGACGCCCGTGCAGTCGCCGGCGGCGTAGATTCGGTAGGCGGTGGTGCGAGAGACGCGGTCCACCTCCACGTGGCCGCTCGCGGTCAGGTGCACGCCGGCCTCCTCGAGACCCATCGCCGCCGTGTTGGGGATCGCCCCGACTGCCACGAGGCAGTGCGATCCGCTCACCTCGCGTCCGTCCGAGAGGGTCACGACGACGCCGTCTCCCTCCCGTCGCACGGCGGAGGCGCGGGATCGGCTGAGCACCGTCATGCCGCGGCGGCGGAACACGGCCTCGATGAGTTCTGCCGCCTCCTCGTCCTCTCCCGGAAGCACGCGGTCACGTGAGGAGACGAGGGTGACCTCGGCCCCGAGCGCGTTGTAGGCGCCCGCGAACTCGGCCCCGGTCACCCCGGAGCCCACCACGATGAGGTGCTCCGGGAGGTCCTCGAGCGCGTAGAGCTGCTTCCAGGTGAGGATGCGCTCGCCGTCCGGGCGGGCGTCCGGGAGTTCGCGGGGCGAGGCGCCGCAGGCCACCAGCACCACATCGGTCTCGATGTCCTCGGCCGTACCGTCCCTGTGGGTGGCGGTCACGGTGCGGGAGCCGGCGGGAGAGAGCGTGGGGGCGATCCGGCCGTGCCCGTCCACGAGGCGCACGCCCTCCGCCTCGAGGCGGGAACGGATGTCTGCCGACTGCGCGGCGGCAAGTTCGAGGACGCGGCGGTTGACCACGCCCATGTCGACCCCGAGCACGTCTCCACCAGTGGAGATCCCCAGTTCGTCGGCGCTCTCGGTCAGGGTCATCCACTCGGCGGTGGCGATCAGGGTCTTCGAGGGCACCACGTCCGTGAGGACCGCGGCGCCGCCGAGGCCGTCCCTCTCGATGAGGGTGACATCGGCGCCGAGCTGGCAGCCCACCAGGGCCGCCTCATAGCCACCGGGGCCTCCACCGATCACCACCACCCGCGATCCGGCGCGTACCGGGGAAGGGCCGGAGGACTCCGTGGCGGCGTGGGTGAGGGGCGGCGGGAGCGCGGGAGACGTGGGCACGAGCCCATTGTGTCAAGAGGGGCACGAGGACGCAGCATCGCGGCCCGCCGGGAGGCGGGCTGACCGGCGTGCTGGCAGGGGCGTCGGCCCCGCGGCCGCTGTGTGACGGGGTACGCGGGGGTTGTGTGACGGGGAACGCGGGGCATGTGTGACGGGGAACGCTGGGGATGTGTTACGGGGAACGCTGGGGATGTGTGACGGGGTACGCGGGGGTGGGCCCCGGCCGGTAACGTTGCGAACATGGATCCCTTCGCAGACCCAGTGGCTGATCCGTTCGAGATCGCCCGCGATGCCGCCGCCGAGATCGCCCGACGCACCGGCGTGGAACAACACGAGATAGCCCTCGTCCTCGGTTCGGGCTGGGGTGGCACCACCGCCGCCCTCGGCGAAATCGTGGCGGAGATCCCCGCCCACGAGGTGCCCGGCTTCTCGAAGCCCGCCGTGCACGGTCACGGCGGAACACTCACCTCCGTGCGGGTGGGTGAGACGGGCGCCCACGCGCTCGTGATCGCCGCCCGCACCCACTTCTACGAGGACCGGGGCGTGCGCGCGGTGGCGCACGGCGTTCGGACCGCCGCGGAGTGTGGGGCTCGCACCGTGATTCTCACGAACGGCTGCGGCGGACTCGATCCCACCTGGTCCACCGGCACGGTGGTCCTCATCTCCGACCACATCAACCTCACCGGCGCCTCCCCCCTGGAGGGCGCCACGTTCGTGGACCTCACCGACCTCTACTCCTCGCGCCTCCGCGAACTCGCGCACGAGGTGGATCCGTCCCTGCCGGAGGGCGTGTACGTGCAGTTCCGCGGGCCGCACTACGAGACGCCGGCCGAGGTGGCGATGGCGGGCATCATGGGCGGTCACCTTGTGGGCATGTCCACCTCGCTCGAGGCCATCGCGGCCCGCCACGCGGGCCTCGAGGTGCTCGGAATCTCGCTCGTCACCAACCCGGCGGCGGGCATCTCCCCGGCGGCGCTCTCCCACGAGGAAGTCATTGCTGCAGGGCAGGCGGCCCGAGATCGGATTGGCACCCTGCTCGCAGGGATCACGGAGAGGATCATCGCATGATCGACCGCACCGAGATCAGGGCCTGGATCGATGCTGATCCGGATCCGGTCACGCAGGACGAGGTCCAGGACCTCCTGGAGCGGGCCATCACCGATGATGCCGCCGCGCTCGAGCTCGCCGATCGCTTCTCGGGATTCCTCGAATTCGGCACGGCCGGCCTCCGGGGGGCCCTTGGAGGAGGGCCCAACCGGATGAACCGCGCGGTGGTCATCCGCGCCGCCGCCGGGCTCGCCGCCTACCTCAGGCAGAGCGTGGGCGCAGACTTCCACGTGGTGATCGGCTGCGACGCCCGGCGTGGCTCCGCCCAGTTCGCCCGCGATACCGCGGCGGTGGTCACCGCAGCGGGCGGCCGGGCCCAGCTCCTCCCCCCGCGCCAGCCCACCCCGGTGCTTGCCTTCGCCGTGCTCCACCTCGATGCGGATGCCGGAGTGATGGTGACGGCATCCCACAATCCCAAGGAGGACAACGGCTACAAGGTCTACCTCGGAGGTCGCGCGGAGGAGGACTCGGGACGCGGCGTCCAGATCGTCCCGCCCGCGGATACGGAGATCGCCGCAGCGATTGCCGCCCAGCCGCCCGCGAACGAGGTTCCGTTGGCGGATTCCGGCTGGGGCCAACTTGGCGACGAGATCCGGCAGGCCTACCTCGAGCGGGCGGTCTCACTCGTGCCGAAGGGCCGCGCCGGCCAGCTCCGGATCGTCCACACCGCCATGCACGGCGTGGGGGGTGCCACCGCACTCGAGGCGTTCGCGCGCGCCGGCTTCGACGACGTGCACCCGGTGGCCGCGCAGGCGGAGCCGGATCCGGACTTCCCCACAGTCGCCTTCCCGAACCCGGAGGAGCCGGGCGCACTCGATCTCGCGATCGAGCTCGCTGAGGACGTGAACGCCCAGTTGATCATCGCCAACGACCCGGACGCGGACCGCTGCGCCGTGGCCATCCCCTCCGCGGGCGGCTGGCGGCAGCTCACGGGCGACGAGGTGGGCTGGCTGCTCGGCTA
>JAAZBW010000111.1 GCA_012513625.1 Actinomycetales bacterium
CACTGCCTGTCCGGATACCGGGCCTCGATCGTCGGCTCGCTGGTGGCGGCGCCCGGCCGGCGCGTGGTGGTGGTCAACGACCATTTCCTGCGTTCGGCCGCGGCCGCCGGACTGACAATCGTGCCTGAGGCAGAACCGGTGGGAGCGTGAGCGTACCCTCAACCCATGAGTGAGGTGTGGCTCGGCGTTATCGCCGTCCTGGCTGGTGTGCTGTTCTGCTTCTTCGGCGCGGTCGCGATGCGCAACATTATCTCGATCTGGGGCGCCTTCGTGGGGTTCGCCCTGGGCGCCACGCTCGCGGCCGGGTGGACCGGCGCCGAACCACTCGGCGACGTGGTCGGATGGATCGCCGCGCTCCTCGGCGCGTTCCTGTTTGCCGGGCTGGCGTACGCGTACTACGCGTTCGCGGTGATCGTGGCGGTGGCATCCGTGGGGTACGGGCTGGGCGGGCTCGCCGCCGTGGCGCTGGGAGCGGGCGACGGCGTCGCCGCCATCGTGGGCGTGGTGCTCGCCGTGGTCCTGGCCGCCGTGGCCCTGGCGACCGGCCTGCCGCACCTCCTGCTCGTGGTGCTCAGCGCCACCGGCGGGGCCACGGCGATCGTTGCCGGGGTGATGTTGCTGGTGGGCGCGGTGGACTCGGGCGATTTCGCCGGGCAGCCTGTGCGAGACGTCGTGGTTCAGGACTGGTGGTGGACCCTCGCGTGGGTGGTGCTGGCGGTGGCGGGATTCGTGGCGCAGTCTCGGGTACGCCGGCCGGCGAGAGCGCAGGAGGCGTGGGCGGCAGAGGGTACGCCCCAGCGGCGCTGAGCCGACCCTCAGGCGGACGTCGACTGTGTGGCGTAGACCAGAGAATTCTGGTCTACGCCACACAGTCGACGAGAAAAGGGGATGGTCGGTCACACAGTCGGCGAGGTGTGGGCGGCGCGCTCCAGCGCGGCGAGCGCCACCTCCCAGGGGATGCGCTCCTGCTCGAGGCGCGCGTCGCCCTCGTCGCGGAGCCGTTCCAGGGTTCGGCGCTCGGCGTCCGTGAGGCCCGGGAACACCCCGCGGTTCGGCGTACCCTCCTGCACCCAGAGATCCCGGTGCGCGAGGAGGGTGGCCTCGTCCATCAGCACGGAGGCCACCCTCGGGTGCGAGGCCCGCAGCCGGTTGAGGATCGCGAATCCGTTCGAGTCGAGGTCGCCCCAGTAGAGGATCGGCGCCTCCCACACCCAGTCGAGCCTCCCCACCACATCGACGGCGTAGCCCGAGCCGTGCACCACGATCGCGCCCGGCCACGGGGGCATCGCGAGTACCGACTCGAGGTTCTCGAAGACGAACACCACCCGTGGCGCGTACGGCAGCACGTCCAGCTGCGCCGCCGGGGCCGCGAAGTCCGCGATTCCCCCGAGCGCCAGCGCCGGATCGAGCACCCGCACCCGCACCAGGTCCTTCGCATCCACAATCCCGAGACCCCCGGCCTCGCGGCCTACCGCCGCCGCGTGCAGCGCGGTCACGAGGCCCCGGTGCGTGCCGAACCACTTCGAGTCCACCCCGCGGATCGGCAGCTGCCGCGGCCGCAAGCCACTGACGGGATGGGCCACCAGCCACGAGGTGACCTCGCAGACCGTGGCGAACTGGCCGTCGTCGAAGCCCAGGATCCGGGTCCCGTGACTGCGGACGACGGCGCCCATCGCCTCGGTCCCTCCGAAGAGTTCGCGCAGGGTCGCCGCCCGTCGGCTGAGCTTCCACCAGTCCTCGACCGCGCCGCCGCGGGAGAACCGGGCGAGCGCGTCCGGTGTCGCGGCGCTGAGCCGCACCGGCACCGATTGCCGGCCGATCGTGCGCCACGCACGCACCTGCCACTCCACGGCGGCGCCCTCCGGCAGGGAGGTTCCCCGCCACTCGCGCGCCCACGCCTCGGCGCGTGCCTCGTCCGCGAGCATCTCCCGCTCGGTGGGTGGCTTCAGCGAGATGTTGAAACAGGGGGTGGGAGGCCCGGGGGCCTCC
>JAAZBW010000112.1 GCA_012513625.1 Actinomycetales bacterium
ATCCTTGCGGCCAGAATCCTTGCGGCCGGAATCCTTGCGGCCGCCCTTCCTTCGCCGCTTCCGCTGGATGTTCCAGCCGATGAACCAGAACGCCACCACGGAGAGGGGCACGAGGGACCATATGACCGGCGTGTACCAGGGCGAGCCGTCCGTGGCCGAGATGATGACCGGGAGGGTGAAGAGCAACACCGCCATGATCGCAGCGAGCACCATGGGAACGGACCACTGCCCCCGCGCAACGGGGGAGCCGAGCGGGCGGCCGGGCGGCGGCTCCTCGTCGGCACGGCGCGCCCGCCGTGCCTGGACGAACTGCCAGATCGTAAGCGCCCAGAAGGAGCCGAAGAAGAGGAGGACGAGCGCCAACTGCCAGTACGGCACCGCAGGCGGGCCGCCCGAGCGGAGGTCGATCACGAACTGCGCCACAATCCCCGCCACGAACAGCGTGAGGATTGCGATCACGAGTGGGAGGCGGCGGAAGTACGCGTCCCCCGTGTGGGCCATCGAACCGCGGAACACCTCCGACGGCGTGGGCAGGTCCTCCCCGCCTGCATCAGGAGCGCCGGCAGGATCGACCGCTTCGGAATCCTCCGGCGCCTCGGGGCCGCGGCCGGCTCCCATGGCTAGTCGCAGCCCTCGGGGCCGCAGGCGGGAGCGCCCTCGCCCTCACCGGCCATGACTCCCGGAACCACGAGCGGGGTGAGCGCCGGTGCGGGGTGGAGCTCGTCCCACACCTGGGTGAGCGCACCCTCGAAGACCTCGGCGGGCTGGGCGCCGCTGATGCCGTACTTGCCGGCGAGCACGAAGAAGGGGACGCCGCTGATGCCGAGCTGGCGCGCCTCGGTCAGATCGGCGTGGATTGAGCGGTCCAGTTCGTCCAGCTGCCCGTCCGAATGGGGGGGCAGGACCGTGGTGCCCTCTCCGGAAGCGGCCCGCGCAGCGTCGTCGGGAATCCCGAGCTCGGCGGCGAGCCGGAGGAGCACGGCTGGATCAGAGATCAGTTCCCCGTCGCGGAAGTGCGCCTCGAACAGGGCGCGTTCGAGGCGGCGGGTGAGCTGGCCGGAGGGATCGTGCGCCTCCGCGGCGTGGAGGAGCCGGTGGGCGCGCCACGAGTTGGCCACCCGGAGGGAATCGAAGTCCATCGGCAGGCCCTCGGACTCGGCGGCCTGCACCACGTGCCCAAACATCTGGCGGATCTGGTCCTCCGGGACGCCCTTGCGCTCGGCGAGGTATTCCGTCTCGGTGCCCGCGTACTCCGCGGGAAGCGTGGGATCCAGCTGGAAGGAGCGGAGCCGGACCTCCACCTGGTCCCGGTGCGGGAAGTCCGCCAGCACACGCTCGAAGCGGGTGAGGCCGATGTGGCACCACGGGCAGGCGATGTCAGACCAGATGTCTATGCGCATACGGGGTCCAACCCTGCCGCTCGCGCGATCATTCCCGGCGGCGCCGCAGCACCTGCACGAGGCCCGCCGCGGCGAGGCCCACGAGCGCGAGGAACGCCATCGAGTTCACTGGGCTGAGGCGGGTCTGCAGCATCACGAACGCGGGCACCACGATCACGAGGATCATCGCGGCGGCGGTGACTCCCGCGAGCAGCCGTGCCCCGTTCGAGCGGCGTGGGCCCGTGTGCTCCGCCTCCTCCAGCTCCCACGGCGGCACGCCGCGCGGCGCCGCCTCGGGGTAGTCCGGGTCCGGTTCGCGCTGGTACATAGCGCTCAGCGTAAGCGTTCCCGCGGGAACGCGGAACTCAGCGGGGCCCGCCGGGGGTCGGCGCCCGGCCGGTGCCTCCCGGCTGGTCGGGTCCGTCTGTGGGGGCCGACGGCGGGGGCTGGGCCACGTCGTCCGCAAGCGCGGGGCCGTCTGTGGGGGCCGACGGCGGGGGCTGGGCCACGTCGTCCGCAAGCGCAGGGCCGTCTGTGGGGGCCGACGGCGGGGGCTGGGTGACGTCGTCGTCGAGGCGGCCGGGGCCGTCCACTGCGGGTGCATCCGAGCCGGGCTGCGGGGCGAGGCCGGGCTCTGCGGGGACATTCGGGAACCGGGCGTAGTCGGAGTAGCGGCGGGGCATGCCGCGCGAGCGGCGGCGGGCGAGCGCGATTACCGCCCAGGCGATGGCGCCCACCACCACGATCCACGGCAGGAGGGCCATGAAGGTGAGGACGATGCCCTCGAGGGAGTCGAGGAAGTACTGCCAGGAGCGCTGCCACACGTTGGGCGGGCGGTACTCGATGGCGGCGGCGTCCGTGGCGAACTCGACCGTGAGGGTGGACCTGGACACCTGATCGCGGAGGTACGTGAGTTGCGCGGTAAGCGAGTCGAGCTGGGCCTGGCGCTCCGTGAGCATGGTCTCGGCGGCGAGGAGATCCGCCGTGGTCTCGGCGCCCACCATTAGCTCGGTGAGGCGGTCAATGGAGGCCTGCAGGGCGTCCTGACGGGCCTGCAGATCGGCCACCTCCTGGCCCACGTCCGTGGAGGTGGAGGACTGCTCCACCACCTCGCCGAAATCGGCGAGCCGGCCCACGAGGTCCTCGTAGTTGTCTGCGGGGACGCGCACCACCACGGAGGACGATGGGTACTCGCCCGCGATCGAGGATTGGGATGTGGAGACGAACCCGCCGAGGCCGGTGGTGGCGTCCACGAACTCCTCAGCGGCGGCCTGCGGATTATCCGAGCGGACGCTCGCCCAGCCGGTGGTGATCACGGCGGAGTCCGCGGCATCCGCGACGGATCCCGGTCGCTCCGCGGAGTACCCGCCGGCGGCGGGCGAGTCCACAGCCGGAGCGCCGGAATCCGACGGGAACACCTCCGAATCCCCACCGAGGCTGGGGGCGGACGTGGTGCCGCAGCCAGCGAGGGCGATGGTGGCGAGGGCGAGGACGGCAGCGGCGCGGCGGACGC
>JAAZBW010000113.1 GCA_012513625.1 Actinomycetales bacterium
CAGGGTACTGCGGGGCAGGATCGGGGTGTCCGGATTGCCGAGTGCCGCCACGATGGCGCCGTCCGCTGCCACCGCCACGGCGATCCCGCGATGGTAGGACTCGCGGAATCCTCCGCGGATCACGAGGGCGAGCTCTGCGTCGTCGAAGTGCTGCTGTACTGACACGCCACCGAGCGTAGCGGCCCACACCGGGCGCCTGCTGAGCCGGGCCCCCGCAGAGTCCCGCCAGGGATCCACCCGGGGGCTGCTCCGCTGCGCCCACCCGCGTGCGAGACTCAGGGAAATGATTGAGGCGCCATCCTAGCGCCACCGGGGAGGGAGCATCCATGGCCGAGCTGACGAGGCGCTCGAGGATCAGGGACCTCTACGCCCACCCGCTCGGGCGTGACATCGTGGACAAGATCCTCCTCACCGCCGGCCGTTCGCCCCGCTGGATCCAGAACCCCCTCACCATGGGCCTGCGGCTCAGCCAGGTGGACCGCCTCGGCTCCCGGTTCATCGGCCCCACCCTGATCGACTCCGTCATCCGCCTCCTGAACGCGCATCCGGACACTCCCATCACGCGCGGCGGCCCCACCGGCCGGGCATGGTGGAAGGAGGCCGTCTTCTACCAGGTCTACCCGCGCTCGTTCCAGGACTCGAACGGCGACGGCGTGGGTGACCTGGCCGGCATCGTCTCCCGTCTCGACTACCTCGCCGAGCTCGGGGTGGACTGCGTGTGGCTCTCCCCCGTGTTCGCCTCGCCGAACGATGACATGGGCTACGACGTCTCGGACTACCGGGCGATCATGGAGGAGATGGGGACCATGGCGGACATGGAGGCCCTGATCGCCGCCTGCCACGAACGGGGGATGCGGATCATCCTCGATCTAGTGGCGAACCACTCCTCCGATCAGCACCCCTGGTTCCAGCAGGCGCTGGCCGACCCGGACGGAAGGTTCGGCGACTACTACTTCCTCCGTCGCGGCCAGCCGGGCGAGGACGGCGCGGGTGCGCCGCCGAACAACTGGAAGTCGTTCTTCGGCGGCAGCGCCTGGCGGTGGCTTCCCGGGGCGAGGCGGTGGGTACTCGCCCTGTTCGCGGATTCGCAGGTGGACCTCAACTGGGAGAACCCTGCGGTCCGCCACGAGATTGCGGACGTGGTGCAGTTCTGGCTCGCCAAGGGGATCGACGGCTTCCGCATGGACGTCATCAACTACATCTCCAAGCAGCCGGGCCTCCCGGACGGGGACAGGTTCATCGGGGAGATCGTCTGGTTCACCGGGATCGAGCACTACTTTGTGGGCCCGCAGCTCCACACCTACCTGCGGGAACTGCGCCGGCGGGGGTTCACCCGCGCGGGGGATGCCCTGCGGCCGCCAAGTAGCGCGCGTCGTCGCCTCCCGGACGGAACGCTCTCGGAACCGCTCCCGGTGGAGCCCGTGGCACTCATGGTGGGAGAAACCCCGGGGATCGGAGTGGAGGTGGGGCGCCTACTCTCCGCGAGCGACCGCGGCGAGATGGACATGATCTTCAACTTCGACGTGCTCGATGGGCCCGGGAAGACGCGCTGGGACGACTACCGGTACGACCTGAACTACCTGAAGTCCTACTACGAGGACTATCAGGAGCGGATCGGCTCGAACGACTGGCTCGCGCTGTTCATCGAGAACCATGACAACCCGCGGATCGTGTCCAAGGTGTTGGGCACGGACCACCACAACGCGGTGCTCCGCGAATCCGTGGCCAAGGTGGTGGGCACGATCATGCTCACCATGCGGGGCACACCCTTCATCTTCCAGGGCCAGGAAATCGGTGCCATCAACCAGGACTTCACCGAGATCGGCCAGCTGAACGACGTGGACACCCTCGGCCGTTACGCCGAACTCCGCCAGAAGGGCGCAACCCTGGGTGGCGCGTTCACCGAGGTGGTGCCGGGTTCGCGCGATCACGCACGGGTGCCGATGCGGTGGGAGCCCACAGAGACGCTCGGGTTCACCACAGGCCGGCCGTGGCTGGAGCCGCAGGAGGAATCCCGCGGATTCACCGTGTCCGAACAGCGTGAGGACCCGAGCTCGGTGCTCGCCTGGTACCGCTCTCTCATCCGGATCCGCCGCGAGAGCGAGGCGTTCACGTACGGCGAGATCGAGTTCGTGGCGCCCGGCGCGCGGGACTACTTCTCCTACTTCCGGACCTCCGAATCCGGGGAGCGGTGGCTCGTGGAGGTGAACCTCTCGAACGCGCAGGTCTCGCGGCGGAACTCGGACCTGCGGTGCGAGGTGGTGCTCGGGACCGCCGCCGTGCGGGGCGAGCTGATGGCGCCCTACGAGGCG
>JAAZBW010000114.1 GCA_012513625.1 Actinomycetales bacterium
CCTCCTTACGGAGCCGCGCGAGGGCCTCGTCATCGTGGACACCACGACGGCGGAGCCCAGCTCCACCCGGATGCTCGGCGCGCTCGCGGCCGAGAAGGGCGTGGGATTTGTGGACGCACCCCTCACGCGCGGGCCGGCCCAAGCGGAGGCTGGCGAGCTGAACACCATGGTGGGAGGCGGGCACGCGCACGTGGAGAAGGCTCTGCCGGTGATCGAGACCTACTCGGTGTACCAGCTGCGTACGGGCGGGCTCGGCACCGGACACACCCTCAAGCTCGTTAACAACACGATCATCCAGGCGTTCTGCTCGGCCGTGGCGGAGGGCTTCTCCGTGGCCGCGGGCGCCGGTATGGACGCGAAGCTGGTGGAGGAGATCCTCTCGCAGGGCGGGATGAACTCCGCGAACCTCCACACCATGGGCAAGGCGCTCGAGCAGGACTACTCAGGCATGGAGTTCTACATCGACAACGCCCGCAAGGACGTCCGCTACTACACGCGCCTCGCCGGAGATCTGGGCCTCGTTTCCGTGATGGGGGACGCTGCTCACCAGGCGCTCTCGGTGGCCTCGCGGCTCGGATACGGGCAGTCGTTCGTGCCGGAGCTCGTGAACGCTGTGGCGGAGCTGAACCGGGTGGAGGTCCGACCAAACGAGTAGCGCCGGGTGTGCGGTGCGGCGAGAATCAGCGCATGAGTGCATCGAACACCATGAAGGAGATTCTGCGTCGCTATCTGAACAGCCAGCGGGACGCGGTGTTGTGGAAGTTGGAGGGCCTCTCCGAGCGGGATGCCCGCCGACCACTCACGCACACCGGCTCGAACGTGCTCGGAATTGTGAAGCACCTCGCCGGCGTGGAACTCGACTACATCGCCGAGTCGTTCAACCGGCCGCACGGTGTCCACCTCTCATGGATGAAGGTGGACGCCGAGCCGAACTCGGACATGTACGCCACCGGGGCGGAGAGCCGGGCCGAGATCGTAGAGCTCTACGAACTCGCGGCGCGGCGCACGAATGATGCCCTCGACGAGTTGGAGCTCGATACCCCGGGCCGGGTGCCGTGGTGGGGTGACTCCGGGGACGTGATCCTCGGCCACGTGATCGTGCACCTGATTGCGGAGACCGCGCGGCACGCCGGGCACGCGGACATCCTGCGCGAGACCATCGACGGCGCGGTGGGCCTCCGCCGCGACGTGGACAACCTGCCAACCGGGGTCGGACCCGGGTACTGGTCGAAGTACCGGGAGTTCCTGACCCAGATCGCCGATGGTTTCGGTGCTCCAGCGGAGTAGCCGTCCCCGCGGCGGGGCTACCTGAGGACCGGGAGCGAGATCGGATATCGGTAGAGGATGCCCTTCGAGGCATCCATCGCAGCGGAGATGTGGAACACGAGCATCGCGATGAACAGGGCGAGCCAGAGCAGGATGGCCACCGGGATCAGGATGATAGTAAAGAACAGGATGTACGCCGCCGCGTTGCCGAGGAACAGCAGGAGGTTGAAGTTGAAGCTCCGCGCCGCTGCCGCGCGGACGAAAGTGCTGCGATCGCGGTAGATCAGCCAAATCACGAGTGGCCCCACGAACCCGAGCCACCCTGCCGAGAGCATCGCGGCCACGGGCGCGGCCACGTGCGAGAGCACGGCCCACGTCTTCTCATCTCCGGGGCTCATCGCTGTTGACTGCCCCATCACCGGGTCACCCGCAGGGCCGGCCTGCCACCCGTAGGGCTGCTGCTGGTGGGGGGCGCCCGAGGGGGAACCCGAGGATGGCGAGCCGTAGGGCGAGCCGGAGGATGGCGCGCCATGGGGCGAGGCGGAGGAGGGCGCGGTGTAGCCGCCCCGATCCCAGTCGTACTCGCGACGGGTCCAGTCCTCGCCGCCCGGGGGCGGGTTGTACGGGTTGTGCGGATCTGCGCTCATGGGTCAATTGTCTCGCGATCCGCGGTGCGCGTCATCCCCCCTGGCTCCCACGCATCTCTGGGGGACATCCCCCACGTGACCTACCCTTCTACCCATGGACTCATCCTCCCCCGCGTCCCCAGGCGGCGCTCCCGCCCATCCGCGGATCGCCCACCTGCTGCAGGCGCTCGGGAACGAGGATGCCGCCGC
>JAAZBW010000115.1 GCA_012513625.1 Actinomycetales bacterium
GAGATCTCGGACACCTCCCTGATTGTGCCACCTCCCTTCCAGCGGGGATGGGGAGCCGCCGCGTTCTAGACTGGGCGCCATGTGCGGCATCGTCGGATACGCCGGCCCCCAGACCCCGTCCACCACCAGCCTCGACGTGCTCCTCGAAGGCCTCGCCCGCCTCGAGTACCGCGGCTACGACTCCGCAGGAGTGGCGCTCGTGACGCCGCGCGGCCTCGCCTCGGCGAAGCGCGCCGGCAAGCTCGAACGGCTGCGCGAGGCGCTCGCGGAGAACCCCCTTCCGGAAGGCACCGTGGGAATCGGCCACACCCGCTGGGCCACGCACGGCCGCCCCACGGACGAGAACGCCCACCCCCACCTCTCCGCGGACGGGCAGGTGGCGGTGATCCACAACGGCATCATCGAGAACTTCCACGCCCTGCGCGAGGAGCTCCTGGGCGAGGGCGTCACCTTCCTCTCCGAGACGGACACGGAGGTGGCCGCCCACCTACTCGGGCGAGCCCTTGCCAAGGTGGGGGACCTGACCGAGGCGATGCGCGCCGTCGTCGCCCGGCTGAAGGGGGCCTTCACCCTCCTCGCTGTGGAGGCGGGCTCACCCGACCGGGTGGTGGGGGCGCGGCGCAACTCACCCCTCGTGGTGGGCCTCGGCGACGGAGAGAACTTCCTGGGCTCGGACGTGGCGGCCTTCATCTCGCGCACCAATCGTGCCCTCGAACTGGGCCAGGACCAGATCGTCACCATCACCGCGGACTCGGTGGAGGTCACCGGCTTCGACGGCGAACCAGTAGTGCCGCACGAGTACACCGTGGACTGGGACGCCTCCGCCGCGGTGAAGGGCGGCTACCCCACCTTCATGCAGAAGGAAATACACGAGCAGCCGAAGGCAGTCTCGGACACGCTCCTCGGCCGGCTCGACGACCAGGGACGCCTTGAGCTCGACGAGCTGCGCCTCGACACGGCGGTGCTGCGGCGCATCAAGAAGATCATCGTGGTGGCCTGCGGCACCGCCGCCTACGCGGGGCACGTGGCCAAGTACGCGATCGAACACTGGTGCCGCATCCCGGTGGAGGTGGAACTCGCGCACGAGTTCCGCTACCGGGACCCCGTGGTGAACGAGCAGACGCTCGTGGTGGCGGTCTCACAGTCGGGGGAGACGATGGACACCCTGCAGGCTATCCGGCACGCGAAGGACCAGGGCTCCAAGGTGCTCGCGATCGTCAACACGCACGGCTCCACGATCGCCCGCGAGGCGGACGCTGTGCTCTACACGCACGCCGGACCCGAGGTGGCGGTGGCCTCCACCAAGGCGTTCCTCGCCCAGATCACGGCCGCCTACCTGCTTGGCCTGTACCTCGCGCAGCTGCGCGGCAACAAGTACACGGACGAGGTGGCGGGCTACCTGGAGGAGCTCGCCCAGCTGCCCACGAAAATCCAGCAGGTACTCGACCGTGCCGGCGAGGTGCGGGAGGTGGCCCGGTCCATGAGTGACGCCCGCGCGGTCCTCTTCCTCGGACGCCACGTGGGCTACCCGGTGGCGCTCGAGGGCGCGCTCAAGCTGAAGGAACTCGCCTACATCCACGCCGAGGGCTTTGCGGCCGGGGAGCTCAAACACGGGCCGATCGCGCTCGTGGAGGAGGGCACGCCCGTGTTCGTGATCGTGCCCACCCGGCGTCGCCCGGAGCTGCACGCCAAGGTGGTCTCCAACATCCAGGAGGTCCGCGCCCGCGGCGCCCGCACCCTCGTGATCGCGGAGGAGGGGGACGAGGCGGTGACCGCGTTCGCGGACGTGGTCTTCCGGATCCCGGAGACGCCCACCCTCATGGCGCCGCTGCTCACCGTGGTGCCGCTCCAGATCTTCGCGTGCGAACTGGCCGCCGCGAAGGGCCTCGACGTGGATCAGCCCCGGAACCTCGCGAAGTCTGTCACGGTGGAGTGATGATCGTCGGGATCGGGGTGGACATCTGCGAGGTCGCGCGCCTGGAGCGGGCGATCACGCGCCATCCCCGGCTCGCCACCCGGCTCTTCACGCCCGCCGAACGGGACCGGCCCGTGGTCTCGCTCGCCGCCCGGTTCGCCGCCAAGGAGGCGGTGGCCAAGGCGCTGGGATCCCCGGGCGGGATGAACTGGCAGGACTGCGAGGTGCGCACGGGGGAGCGGGGCGAGCCCCTCCTCCACGTCACCGGCACGGTGGCCGCCGCCGCGGAGCGGCTCGGCATCGACCGCTGGCACCTCTCGCTCTCCCACGACGGCGGAATGGCGCTCGCCTACGTGATCGCCGAGAGGACCACATGATCCGCGCGTACGACTCCGAGACCATCCGCGCCGCCGAGGAGCCCCTCCTCGCGGCCGGGGTTCCGCTCATGCGAGAGGCCGCCCGCGCGCTCGCGGTGCGGGTGCTCCGCGAACTGCGGGAGCGCGGGGCGCGCCTGCCCGGCTCGGTGGTGCTTGCGCTTGTGGGGGGCGGCAACAACGGCGGCGACGCCCTCTACGCGGCCGCCGACCTCGCCCGCCGCGGGCTGACCGTGCACGCCGCACTCTGTTCGCCGGCCGTGCATCCCGCGGGCCTCGCGGCCGCCCGTGCCGCCGGGGTACGGATCGCCCCCGTGGTGGCGGCCGACCGGAGCACGGACCTCCCCCTGCTGCTCGACCGCGCCGCCCGCTCGGGCATCTGGCTCGACGGGCTCGCCGGGATCGGCCTCGCCGGGCCGCTGCGTGAACCGCTCGCCGGGATCGTGGAGGCGCTGGCGGCAGAGAAGGCCGCCTCCCCGGACGAGCCGGTGGTGATCGCGATCGACGTTCCCTCCGGCGTGGGCGACGACGGCGCGGTCCGTGGTCCCCTCCTCCCAGCGGACGTCACCGTGACCATGGGGGCGGCGAAGCCGGGGCTCCTGCTGCCTCCGGCCGCCGCCTACGCGGGGGAGCTCCAGATCGTGGAGCTCGGGCTGCCGCTCGCGGAGGCCGAGCACCGCGTGGAGCGCCTCGATGCCGCGGACGTGGCCGACCTCTACCCGTGGCCGCGCCGGGCGGACCACAAGTACACCCGCGGCGTCCTCGGGATCTGGGCCGGATCGGAGCGCTACCCGGGGGCCGCCGCGCTCTGCGTGGACGGCGCGCTCGCGGCCGGGCCCGGGATGGTGCGCTACCTCGGCTCCGCGCCCGGCCTCACCGCCGCGCACCCGGAGGCCGTGACAGTGCCGGGCCGCATCCAGGCGGCCGTGGTGGGCAGCGGCATGGACGAGGCGGCAGCCGTGCGCGCGGCGCTGGACGAGTCGCTCGCCCGGGGGGTGCCCGTCGTCGTGGACGCGGGGGCGCTCCAGGAGCTGGGGGCCGTGCTGGGGCTGCGCGTGGACC
>JAAZBW010000116.1 GCA_012513625.1 Actinomycetales bacterium
CTCCGCCAGGGCCCGGAGGTGGGCCGCGCCTACCGCTTCCTCATGGACCTCCGCATGGAGGAGGGCCCGCTGGGGGAGGAGGAGGCCACGCGTCGCCTCCTCGAGTGGTGGAACGCGGACGACGACGGCGCCTGAGTCCCGTACCCGGCCCGCCCGACGCGCCGATAGCTGCAGTGATCGCGACGCCGATGACGGCGGTCACCGGGGCGCGCCGATGACGGCGGTGATCGCGACGCTGATGGCGGCGGTGATCGGGACGCTAATGGCGGCGGTGATCGGGACGCTGATGGCGGCGGTCACCGGTCACCACGACGCCGATTACTTTCTCTTGCGGAAACGGAAAGACATCGCTACTGTTTCCGTCATGGAAAACGACTACTCCGCGGCGGATGCGCTCCGCGACATCGAGTCCGCCCGCGCCTCCACCGCCACCCAGATGGCAACTCCCTGGTGGTACCACCCGATCCTCGCCGTGATCCTGAGCACTGCCACGCTCATCATCGGCCTCGAGCTCGAGAACGCGGTCTCCCTCGGAATTCTCACCGGCATGCTTGTGGCGATCGGCCTCCTCACCGCCGCGTATCGGCGCGCGACGGGTGGGTGGATCAGCTACCGGCAGGTGGGCCCGCGCTCCCGTCCCGTCTGGTACGCCTACGCCGGTTCGATGGTGGTGCTCATCATCCTCGCGGTGACCGCCAACCACGTGCTGGGCCTGCCGTGGGTGGCCTGGATGGCCGCTGGGTTCGTGTTTCTCGGCACGGTCGCCGCCGGGCCCGTGATGGACAGGCGAGTCCTACAGGACATCGCGGCCGGGGATGCGGGGTCCCAGAGGTGAGCACCGCCCAGTTCAACGAGATCATCCATGCCCCGCTCCGCCTCCGAATCTGCGCCTCGCTCGCGAGCGTGGACACCCTCGAGTTCGGCGTCCTCCGCGACGAATTCCAGGTGGCGGACTCCGTCCTCTCCAAGCATCTGAAGGTGCTCGTCGATTCCGGTTATGTGACCCTCGACAAGCCCACCGGTCTCGGCGGACGCCCCAAGACCTGGGTTCGCATCACCAAGGAGGGGCACGCTGCCCTGATCTCCCACATCGCGGCGCTCCGTGAGCTCGCCGCGATGGTGGATCTCGATGGGGCCGCCTCCTAGCTTCAAGCGGGCGATCCAGTTCCCACGACAACGGCAGTTGCCTCCGAACTTGGCGCGAAAATGACCTTCAGAGCGCCGTTCTCGGAGGCAACTGCCGTTGTCATGAAAGTGGCGGTGGCTGCGCGTGCGGCGGGTTAGGGGCTCGGGCCATGGCGGGTCGGGCGATCGGGCCATGGCGGGGCGGGGGCCGGGTGGCGGTGGCGGAGCGTGCGGCGGGTTAGCGGCTCGGGCCATGGCGGGTCGGGCGATCGGTCGAGGGCGGACCTGGAGATCTGGACTAGGAAATAGGTCCCGGGCGGCTTGACCATTAACGACATAACCTCGTAACGTAAATAGCCAAAGGGCTGGGAAGCAGATGCGTTTCTCCCCTTCGGAGTCGGCACGGTGGAGTGGTGGTCCTCGGCAGGGTGGAGGCCATGAGCTCCGGCAGGGTGGAGGCCCCATGAGCCTGCTCAGCGACGTTCTGAGCCAGCGCGACGTCAACGGCCTCTGCAGCGCGCAATCCGACGGCCACGTCCTCCTCGAGAAACTCCCCGTGGGGCAGAGCGGCACCGTCTCCGCAGTGTGTGATCTGGTGCGCCCGGAGGCGGCGCGCCGCCTCTTCGACCTCGGCTTCGTGCCCGGGGTTCCGGTCACGAAGCGCCGCCAGGACCTCTCCGGCCGCACGATGGTGATCGAGATCGGCGGCTACGAGATCGCGATGCGTGCCGATCAGGCCCGCTGCATCCAGGTGGACACGGCCGTCCCCTCCCCGCCCGCCTCCCCACAACTCGTCGGAGCCCCGCCCGCCGCATCCCAACCCGCCGGAGCCCCGCCCGCCGGATCTTCCACGGCTGCCGGCAGGGCCATGAGTTCCCGGCCCACTCCGTGAGCGAGTGCCACTCGGGCGGCCGGAAGCGGCCTACCACAGCCGCCCGTGCCAAGGCCGGCTCACGAAATATCCCCGGCTCGCCAACCATCCACGGCTCGCCAACCATCCCCGGCTCGCCCGCCACCGCCACCACCACCACCACCACCGCCACGCGAGTGGCACTTGTGGGCGCGCCCAACGCCGGGAAGACCACCCTGTTCAATGCGCTCGCGGGCACGCGCGCCCGTACGGGCAACTACCCCGGTGTGACCGTGGCCAAGCACGAGGCGGGCCTCCGCATCGGCAGCACCCGCCTGGTGCTCGAAGACCTGCCCGGCTGCTACAGCCTCGATCCGATCAGCCCGGACGAGCAGATCGTGGTGGACCTCCTGGACTCCGAGATACTCGATCCGGCCGTGCCGGACGCGGTGATGGTGGTGGCGGACCTCACCACGCTCCGCCGCTCCCTTTCCCTCGTGAGCCAGGTCCTGAACCTCGGCCTCCCCACGGTGGTGGTGGCCACCTTCGGTGACCAGCTCGCGCGCCGGGGCGGCTCGGTCAACACCGAGGCACTCTCGAAGGCCCTCGGTGTCCCCGTCCTCGACGTCCCGGCGGGAGACGCCCGTCGCCTCGCGGCCCTGCGTACCGAGCTCGCGGGCGCCGGCGAATGGCAGCCCCGCCACCTTCCCGTCCCGATCGAGGTGGCGGCCCTCACCGGCTGGATTGATTCCGTGCTTACCCGCGCTGAATACACACCCCCGGGAGGCGACGCCCGCACCCGCCGGATTGACGACGTGCTCCTCCATCCGGTGTTCGGCACCCTCACCTTCTTTGCGGTGATGTTCCTGCTGTTCCAGGCGGTGTTCACGTGGGCGGCACCCTTCCAGGATGCGATCGAGGGCCTCTTCGCCGCGCTCGGCGAGCTCGTGGCCCGTACGGTCACGATCGGCTGGCTCGCGGACTTCCTCGGCAACGCCCTGATTGGCGGCGTGGGCGGCGTCCTCGTGTTCGTTCCCCAGATCGCGCTGCTGTTCCTCCTCATCGCCCTGCTCGAGGGCACCGGCTACATGTCTCGCGCCGCGTTCCTGATGGACCGGCTCATGAGCCGCTTCGGCCTCGAGGGCCGCGCCTTCGTGGCGCTCCTCTCCTCCCTGGCCTGCGCCATTCCGGGGATCATGGCCACCCGAACCCTGCCCTCCGCGCGGGACCGGATCGCCACGATCATGGCCGCTCCGCTCATGACCTGCTCGGCCCGCATCCCCGTCTACGTGCTCCTCATCGGGCTGCTGGTGCCCGCGGACTCCACGTTCGGACCCTTCGGAGCCCAGGGCGCCCTGATGTTCGCCCTCTACATTGCCGGCGCCCTCGCCTCGCTCGGCACCGCCTGGGTATTCAGCCGGATCGCCGGCCGCCGCGGCCTCTCACTCCCCTTCTACATGGAGATGCCCTCCTACCAACTGCCGCGGCTGCGCACAATGGCCCTTTCCGTGTGGGAATCGTGCTGGGCGTTCGTGCGCAAGGTGGGCACCACGATCCTCGCCACCACGATCGTGCTCTGGGTGCTCCTCACCTTCCCCCTCCACTCGGATACCCAACTCGCCGCCGCCGGGATCGACCCCACGGACCACGTGGCTGTCGCCTCCTACCAGGTGGACAGGTCCTACGCGGCGGACCTCGGGCGCCTTGCCGAGCCGGTGTTCGAGCCCCTCGGTTACGACTGGCGCATCAACGTGGGCATCGTCTCCTCCCTGGCGGCCCGCGAGGTGGTGGTGGCCACGCTCGGCCAAATCGCCGCGGCCGAGGATCCGGAGAATCCCGCGGAGGCCCTCGCGAACATGACGGTGGCGGACGGCCCCCGTGCAGGCGAGCCCCTCTTCACCCCCGCCGTGATCGGCAGCCTGCTGGTCTTCTTCATCTTCGCCCTCCAGTGCATGGCCACGGTGGGCACCATCCGGCGCGAGACGGGCGGCTGTAGGTGGCCCGCCATAGCGTTCGGCTACATGTTCGCGCTCGCCTGGCTCGGCGCGTTCGCCACCTACACCCTGGTGGGTGCCCTCACATGACCGCTCCCTCACCCTCGCCGGTGCCCCACGACGTCGCGCCCGCCGTGGCCCCTCCCTCATCCTCGCCGGTGCCCCACGGCGTCGAGCCCGCCGTGGCCCCTCCCCTTCCGATCCACGCCGAGACCACCCCCGACGACGCCGTGGTGCGCTGGGTGGTGCCCGCCACCGCGGTCCCGGGTCGCGGTCACGTCACGCGCGCTGCCGAGCCGCTCGCCCGCCTTCAGCGCGAGGGCGTGGTCACGGAGATCGAGTGCGACGACGGCGCCCTCCTCGTCCGCCTCGCCCCCACCGCCTCGTGGCGGGAGTGGGCGGAGCCCGTGCGCCGCGCCCTGGTGGAGTCTCTGGCTCAGCCGGGGGAGTGGGAGACCGAGGGGCGGGCGGATCTGGCCGCCGTCCTCGCGGAGGTACTTGCCGGTCCCACGGGGGAGTTCATCGCCTCCCACGGGGGCACCGTGCGCGTGATCCGCGTGGATGGCGACGATGCCGTTGTGCAACTGGGTGGCAACTGCGGCGACTGTCCGCTCCAGGGATTCACGCTCCAGCGTCGGATCGGCGAGGCCGTCCGGGAGAGGTATCCGCAGCTCAGGACACTCGAGGTGGAGCGCGGGAAGCGGGCATTCCGGCCACGGTTCCGAGTCCCCGTGGGAGTGTGAGATCGGTCGCGGTGCTCGCCGCAGGGGCAGGGCCGCTCGCATACTGAACTGAGCATGTTCGGAATACCAGAGGATTCAGGTGGCTAGTAACAACACCCCGAAGCGCGTCTCCACGCGCTCCCAGGCACCCGCGCCCGCGGACGGCCGCTCCAGCACCCCCAACGGGAGGGGAGAGACCGGACGGAACGGCAGGCCCCGCCGTCGGGGGCTGTGGTGGAAGACCCTGCTGGGGATCTTCCTCGCCGGAACCGCCACCGTGGCGGGCATCCTCGTGGCCGCGTACGTCACCACGGACATTCCGGCACCGGACGATTTCGGGCAGGCCCAGACCACCAGCGTGTTATATGCGGACGGCTCCCTCATGGGCGAGTTCGCGGAGTACGACCGGCAGCCCGTGGACCTGGCGAGCCTGCCGGAACACGTGGGGAATGCCGTGGTGGCCTCCGAGGACCGGAGGTTCTATGACAACCCGGGGGTGGACCTGCGCGGCACGGCCCGCGCCCTCTGGAACAACCTGCGCGGCGGGGCCACGCAGGGTGGGTCCACGATCACGCAGCAGTACGTGGAGCGCTACTACCTCGGCACCACCACCTCGTACGCCGGCAAGTTCCGGGAGGCGATCCTGGCGGTCAAGATCTCGAACGAGCTGGAGAAGGACCGGATCCTCGAGAGTTACCTGAACACGATCTACTTCGGCCGCGGCGCCTACGGGATCGAGGTGGCGGCCCAGAACTACTTCGGCAAGCCCGCCTCCGAGCTGACCCTCTCAGAGGCAGCCATGATCGCGGGCGTGATCCCGTCACCCTCGCGCTGGGACCCGGCCGTGGACCGCGCGAGAGCGGAGCAGCGGTGGAACCGCGTGCTCGACCTCATGGTGGAGGACGGCTGGATCACGGCCGCGGAGCGTGAGGCACAGGTGTTCCCCGAGGTGATCGAGTTCGTTCCCACGGACACGTTCGGGGGCACGCAGGGCTACCTGCTCGATCTGGTGCGCAACGAGCTCGTGGCGAAGGCCGGCATCTCCGAGGCGGAGATCGACACGGCCGGACTCACGGTCACCACCACGATCGACCCGATGATGCAGCAGGCCGCCATCGATGCGGTGGGCACGTTGCCCACCGAGGGCCGGGCAGAGAACACGCGCGTGGGCCTCGTCTCGATGGACCCCGCGAGCGGCGCGGTGAAGGCCCTGTACGGCGGCCCGGACTACCTCACCATCTCCCGGAACGCTGTGACCCAGGATCGGGCGCAGATGGGCTCCACCGCCAAGGTGTTCGGCCTCATCTCGGCGCTCGAGAACGGTGCGCAGCTGGGCGATCACTACGAGTCCTACGACAACATGGAGATCCCGGGTTACGACTTCCCCGTCTCCAACTACGACTCGCGCGATCGCGGGCGGATCAACCTCGTGGAGGCCACCGCGGACTCGGTCAACACGGTCTACGTGCAGATGAACGTGGAGTACGGCCCCGAGAACACGCGTGACGTGATGCTGCGCTCCGGCCTCTCCGAGGACACGCCCTCGCTCGATGCGGTGCCATCCAATGTGCTCGGCTCCGCGGCCGTGACCCCGTGGGATCTCGTGCGCTCCTACGGCACGATCGCGTCCGGCGGCGTGAAGCACGATCCGTTCATCGTGGAGAATGCCCTCGACCGCGACGGCCGCACCCGCTACCAGGCCGCCCAGATCGAGGAGCGCGTCTTCCAGGAGGACGTGATCACGAACGCCACCTACGCCATGCAGCAGGTGGTCAGCCGTGGCACCGGCACCGCTGCGGCGCTCGATGACCGCCCCGCCGCCGGCAAGACCGGATCCTCGAACAACTACCGTTCGGCATGGTTCGCCGGCTTTGTCCCGCAGCTCGTGACCGTGGTGGACATGTACCAGCCCGGCCCGAACGGCGAGGAGGAGGTCATCACCCCGTTCGGCGGCTACTCGGTGATCTCCGGCGGCACGTTCCCGGCCATGATCTGGCACGAGTTCATGTCCCGCGCCACGGAGGGCATGGAGGTCCAGCAGTTCGGGGTCCCCGTGGACCTCGACCTCACGGACCCCTCTCCCACTCCCACCGAGGAGGAGACCACGGAGGAACCCACCACGGAGGAGCCCACCGAGGAGGAGACCACGGAGGCTCCCGCGCCGGCGCCCACCACCACGCCTCCGCCCGCTCCCACCGTTGAGCCCACCGAGGAGCCCACCGAGGAACCCACGGAGGAGGAGGCGGACTCGGAGTCCTCCTGGCCCTTCGGAGACGGGTTCCCGGGCAGCCGGGAGGCCGTACGTCCCGGAGAGGGCACGGGCTGGCCGGGCACGGGCACCAGCTGGCCTATCCGCGACGGGTAGCAAGCATCCCCTTCGCCGACTGTGTGGTTAAGTCGCCGGTTTTTCCCATCGACTGTGTGGTTAGGTCGCCGGGTTTTGACCATCGACTGTGTGCCGTAGACCAGCGGCACCGGTCTACGGCACACAGTTGACGGATGGGAGAGGCGGGAGAACGTGAGGCTGCGCGGATGGTGACCCAGCGTCGTCGTCGTGCGGGCACGTGAGTTTCCACACCCCCACCTAGCGGCATCGAAACGGCGCCGGGGCGTCGGGTACGCTTGACCCTTGGCCGTCCCGCTTCCGCGGACGGCGGCCGCACGCTACAACCCTCCTGTTACGGAAACGCCGTAACCGTTCTAGACCGAAGGAGGTGGGTTACTACGCATGCGTGGATACGAAGTGATGATCATTCTTGATCCCGAAGTAGACGAGCGCACTGTCACCCCAACACTTGAGAGGTTTTTCAAGGTTGTGACGGATGGCAAGGGCTCCATTGACAACGTGGACATCTGGGGCAAGCGCCGGATGGCCTTTGACATCAAGAAGCGCGAAGAGGGCATCTACGTGGTGGCCAACCTGACCGCCGAGCCGGAGACCGTCAAGGAGATGGACCGCCAGATGAACCTGGCGGAGAACGTGCTCCGCACCAAGGTGATGCGCCCCGAGGTGCACCGCTCGGCCACCAAGCCGGGCAAGGCACCCGCTCCCCTGAAGTAAGAAACCAGCGCACGAAACAGAAACCGGAGAAACCCATGGCTGGCGAGACCATCATCACCGTTGTCGGAAACCTGACGGCCGACCCGGAGCTCCGCTTCACCCCCTCGGGTGCCGCGGTGGCTTCCTTCACGGTGGCCTCGACCCCGCGCAACTTCGACCGCAACACCAGCGAGTGGAAGGA
>JAAZBW010000117.1 GCA_012513625.1 Actinomycetales bacterium
CGCCCAGTCCGCCACGTTCGGGCGCGATGAGGTGGCCGTGACCGCCGAGATCCCGCTCCCGGAGGCTGCCGCCCGCGTCCTCGGGATCGAGGTCCGGCTCGAGGGCGTGACCCCCGCGCGGGACAACGATCAGGTCCTCGCGGAGCGGGGGATCTACTGGGTCCACCCGGAAACCGGAGTGGTGGACGACGAGGGTTACCACGAGGCCTTCATGGAGCTCGCCCTGGACGGCATCCCGGACACCACCAGCTCGTTCACGCTCACGCTCGGCCAGATAGAGGCGCTTGCGGACGGCACCCCCGTCACGCCGGACGGGCTGAAGCTGCCGGAGGACGCGGAGATCTCGGTGCAGGAGGACGGGACCACCTGGGTCCCCGGCTACTTCGGGCCCTACGGCAGGTCGGATTTCACGCTGCGCTTCCTGGCCGATGAGGCGGCGGCCGCGCCCGTCCCCGCCTTCGTGAGCCAGGAACTGGCCGCCGCCCTCGACCTCTCCGAGGGCTCCTCACTCGGCCTCGCGCTTGACGGCCCCACCGTGAACACCCGGGTGGCCGGCGTGGTGGAGGCCGTGCCGGGATCCACGGATGCCATGGCGGTGCTGGTGGACCTTCCGAGCCTGACCGCCCACCTCGTGGCCACCCGGACCGCAGTGAACGGGCCGAACGAGATCTGGCTCTCCACGGACGGGGACCTCGAGGAGGTGGGCGCCGCCGCGCTCACCCTGGCAGAGGAACAGGGCCTCGAGGGCGTGACGGCCGCACTCGCCCGCCCCGCAAGTACTGACGCCACCGCACCGATCCGCGCCACCTTCTGGCTCGCCGCGGCAGGAGCGCTCGCGCTCGCGCTCGTGGGAGCGGGTGCCGCCGCCGTCGGGCAGGGCCACGGACGCGACGGTGAACTCGCCGTGCTCCGCGCGCTCGGCCGCTCCGCCCGCCGAACCGCCGGCGCACGGGTGGGGGAGCTCCTCGCGATCGCGCTTCCGAGCCTCGTCCTCGGGGTACTGCTCGGCTGGGCGGTCTCCGCGCTCTTCATCCCCTTCCTCTCCCGTACCGCCACCGCCGGGAACGTGCCCGCCCAGCTCACTCTCCACGTGCCCGGCCTGCTGGCGGCCCTCGCCGCCCTCCTCGTGGGCCTCGTGGCGATTGCCACCATGGTGGCCCTGGCGGTGCGCCAGCGCATGTCCCGGGTGGGGGTGGAGTCATGAGACCACTCGCCTGGCTGGGCGTCCGCCAGCTCGTGGCCGACCGCGCCGTCCCGCTCGTCCTCGCCCTCGTGATCGCGATCCTCTCCCTGCTCGGCACGGCGGCACCGCGGGCGCTCCGCGCCGCCGAGGACGCCCAGGTCCCGCACGATATCGGCGCCTACCCGGGGATCCTCTCCGAGGTGGCCGTGGCCACCCCGCTCATGTCCATCTTCTCCATGGAAACCCTCGAGGGCGCCCCCACCTCCGAGCTCGCGGAGGGTGACACCCGGCTGTGGGCCCCCCTCGACTCCGGGCTCCGGGCCCTCCGGGACGCGCAGGCCGAACCCCTGCGCTCCCTGCTCGGA
>JAAZBW010000118.1 GCA_012513625.1 Actinomycetales bacterium
ACGGATTCCCGAGATGGCGACCCCCAGGGCAAGGGCGGCGAGCGCCGCGCCGCAGGCGATCAGGAGGGCGCCGGCGGTGATCCACTGGGAGTGGACCGCAAGGACGATGGCGGGGCCGAGGAGGGCGAACGCCCCGATCGCGGACGAGAGCCGCCTCCCCGGACCGGGAGCCCGTACGCGGCGCGGTCGGGGCGGGATGAGCCGACGTGCCGCCGCCAGCGCCGCCAGTTCCGGATCTGGGCCGGCGCCGACCGTGGGATAGGGGATCGTGCCCGTGGCTGTGCCCGTGGCCTCGCCCGCGGTGGGCCCCCCGGGCACCGCCCCGATCCCGAAGGCGCCAGGCGCGCCCCCGTCGTCGGGCCCGGACGCGTACCAAGCCGGGCGGTCCCCGGGCGCGGCACCAAACGGCACCGCACCAAACGGCGCGACCCCAGCGAAAGGTGCGGCATCGACGGAGGGTGAGCCTCCGCCGTCGCCGGAGACACGGAGACGGGAGGCGCGCCGCGCGAGCACCACCACGGCCACGGTCCCGAGCGCGAGCAGCAGGACCAGCCAGCCGGTCACGAGCCCGGCCACGCCGTACGAGCCGCCCACGTAGGAGTAGCCCCACGGCCAGGGCTCGATCCAGAGCAGCGGCCGGGTGAGGCCCACGAGCACCAGGGCGAGCCCGAGCGGCACGGCCACACCGGGGCGGCCGCGCGTGAGGTCACGGGCCGCGGAGGTGCCGGTGCGGGATTCGGGGAGGAACAGCCAGCCGAGACCGTAGGCGATCAGCCCGGTCCCGCTCACCATCGCTGCAAGGAGGAAGACCACGCGCACCAGCGCGGGATCCACCCCCCAGCGGTGTGCCATGCCCGCCGCGATCCCTCCAATCCAGCGGTCCGACGGGTGGCGGGCGAGGGTGCGTGAATCCGCACCCCGCATGGTTTCGACTGGCTGTTCCATGCCCTCCACTCTGGAGGAGCCGGAACGCCAAACCCACCACGAACACCCCTGATCGGTCCCTGATCCGCCCCTGAGTCAGCCCCGATTCCGGCAGGGTATGCGCCCGGTGCGTCCCGCGCCGTGCCACGATCGGATCGTGACAACCTCTCCAGAACTCGGCCGCGTGGCACCGGAACCCGGACGCGTGGCGCCCCCGCCCGGGATGGCGTACCGCGGACCGGAACTCGCCGAAGTCCCCGACGGCGGGGCGCGGCCCCCGCTCGTGCGGCCCTCCGAGGGGCGCGTCCTCCTGGGTGTGTGTGCTGGGGTTGGCACCCACCTCGGCCTCTCCCCGTGGTACCTGCGCGCCGCCGCGCTCGTGGCGCTCCCGTTCGGCGTGGTCGCCTACGTGTTCCTGGCGCTCGCCGTCCCCTCCGAGGATCCCGACGACGCGCGTCCCCGCGGGGTCCGGTTCGGACGGGCCGTCACCGTGACCCTCGGGCTCCTGCTGCTCCTCCCGTTCCTCCTGCCCGCCCTCTCGCCGGTGTTCGAGTCCCTGGTTGTGGTGAGCTCGCTGCTGGTGTTGGGTGGGATCGCCCTCGGGTGGTCGGCGCGCGACGGCGGGTCCCACGCGGTGCTCCGGATCGCTGGCGGCGGGCTCCTCGCGCTCTCTGGTGCGCTGCTCGGCATTTCTGCCTTCTCGGGTCCCGTGCGGATCACCACCGGCCAGGCCCTCGGGGTGGCACTCGTGACGCTCGCGGTGTTGGCGGTTCTCCTGCTTCCCCTCTTCCGGGACCTCTTCGGGGATCTGGCGGGTGAGCGGGAGGCGCGCATCCGCGAGTCGGTGCGGGCGGACATCGCGGCCCACCTGCACGACTCGGTGCTGCAGTCCCTCACCCTCATCCGCGCGAACGCCTCGGACCCGGCGGAGGTGGCCCGGCTTGCGCGGGCGCAGGAGCGCTCGCTGCGGTCCTGGCTCTACGAGGACCGCCCGGAGGCGGGGACCTCGCTTGCGGCCGAGGTGCGGGATGCGGCCGCGCACGTGGAGGACCGCCACGGCGCGGTGATCGAGGTGGTGGCCGTGGGGGACTCCGCTCCGGACGAGCGCACGTCCGCCCTCGTGGGCGCCGTGGGTGAGGCGCTCACGAACGCCGTGAAGCACGGGGAGGGCCCGATCAGCGTGTACCTGGAGGTGGGTGCGAACAGGGTGGAGGCCTTCGTCCGTGACCGTGGCGCGGGATTCGACCCGGCTGGGATCCCCGCCGGACGGCACGGGGTGCGCGATTCGATCATCGGGCGGATGGAGCGCGTGGGGGGCGAGGCGACGGTGCGTTCCCCCCTCCCGAGCGGCGGTACCGAGGTGCGCCTCGTCCTGCCGGTCGAGCGCTCGGCTGGGGGCGCGCAGTGAGCGGCGGGCCCGGCCCGATCCGGGTGGCGATCGTGGACGACCACCCCATCGTCCGCACCGGCGTGCGGGGCGGGCTCGCCCAGGTGGCGCCGGACCTCGAGGTGGTGGCGGAGGCGGCCACCGTGGACGAGGCCGTGGCGATGCTCGCCCAGGTGAGCTGCGACGTCGTCCTCCTCGATGTGCACCTGCCCGGCGGGCGGGGCGGTGGGGGAGCGGAGATCGTGCGGACCGCGGTGACGAACGCGAGGTTCCTCGCACTCTCGGTCTCCGAGGCGGCCGAGGACGTGGTGGAGGTGGTGCGCGCCGGCGCCCGCGGCTACGTCACCAAGACGATCGAACCGGCAGCGCTCGCGGACGCGATCCGCCGGGTGGCCGCGGGCGATGCGGCCTTCTCGCCGAGGCTCGCGGGATTCGTGCTGGACGCGTTCGGGGCGGCCCAGGCTGCGCC
>JAAZBW010000119.1 GCA_012513625.1 Actinomycetales bacterium
ACCGGCAAGTACCTGCCCGGGCAACCCGCGCCGGAGGGCTCGCGCGGTACGGACGCCAAGGGCGGCGCGCGCATGATCCAGCGATTCACGGACAACGAGGAGCTCCTGAAGCGCGTGCAGCTGCTGAAACCCACTGCGGACGAGCTGGGGCTCACCATGGCGCAGCTCGCCGTGGCCTGGGTGCTGCAGCGCCGCGACATCGCGGCGGCGATCATCGGGGCCTCGCGCCCCGAGCAGGTGGCCGAGAACGTGGCCGCCTCGGGTGTGGAGATCCCGGAGGGCATGATGTGGCGGATCGACGAGATCCTGGGCGACGTGGTGGTCCGTGACCCCGCGCTCACCCGCGCGGGGATGCCGCAGCAGCGGCCAGCCTGAGGCGCCCCGGTTCACCCCGCTGCGCGGGGGAACCGCTATCCGAGGACCCGGTTCATCCGGCCGGGCCAGCTCGGACCCTCGTAGACGAAGGCGGTATACGCCGTCAACAGGTCCGCGCCGGAATCGAGGAACGCCCTGCCGTGCTCTGCGGCGAAGATCCCACCGGAGGCCATAATCACGCCGCGGCTGCCGAGGGCCCGGCGCAGGATCCCCACAACCTCGAGGACGCGCTCGCGAAGGGGCGCACCGGAGAGCCCCCCAGGCCCCAAGTCGTGGGCGATCGTGGTGTTGGTGGCGGCCACCCCGGCGAGGCGTTCGGCGCGCGCGAGCTCGGCCACCTCCACCACCTGCTCGTCGGTCAGGTCCGGGGCGATCTTCACGAGCAGGGGAACCTCGCGGCCCGTGGCCCGGGTGGCCTCCTCGCGCACGGTCCGCAGGATGGGCGCGAGCGCCTCCGCGTCCTGGAGAGCCCGAAGGCCCGGAGTGTTTGGCGAGGACACATTGACCACGATGTAATCCGCCCAGCGTGCGAGGTGGCGGGTGGAGGTGGCGTAGTCCGCGGCCGCGTCCTCAAGCGGCGTCGCCCTGCTCTTCCCGATGTTGGCCCCGACGACGACCGCACGCCCCTGGGGGGAGGAGCGCAGCCTTCGTAGCCGCTCCCCCACCACCCGTGCGCCGTCGTTATTGAAGCCCATCCGGTTCCGCAGCCCCTCCATGTCTGGGTGGCGCCAGAGGCGGGGCGCCTCATTCCCCGGCTGGGCCAGTGCAGTCACTGTGCCCACCTCCACGAATCCGAACCCGAGCGCATCCATCCCGAGGACCGCGGTGGCGTTCTTGTCCATCCCCGCGGCAAGCCCGGGCACGCCCGGGAAGGGCCTCGGGAACACGAGGAGGCGGGGGTTCGTGACCGTGGGTCCACGCCTGCCGATCGTGGCGGCGAGGCTCCTCCGAGTGGGCTCCACGTTGCCCGCCGCACCGATCGCGATCATCGCGGCGTGGTGCGCCGCCTCGGGATTGGTGTGGACGAGGGCGGTGTCGTAAATGGCGCGGTACACGCCCCCACGCTAGCGTCCGGAACCGGACCTGACGGGCAGACCCTCGGCGAGACGGGTGATCCTCGTGGGCGAGCTGGTCCACAGCCACCAGATCCCGATGAACGGCAGCACGAGTGGCACGAATCCGTAGCCGGATCCGAAGTGCGACCAGACGGTGTCCCGGGGAAACAGCTCTGGGCGCAGCACGGAGAGTGTACCCACCACGATGACTCCCGCCAGCTCGATCAGGACCGCGGTCCACGCCACCCTGCGCATGCGACGCCCGTTGTGGGCGAGCGCGATGGTGGCCACCACGTAGACGATGGCGGCCAGGAGGGACAGGGCGTACGCCACCGGTGCCTCGGCGGCGTCCCGTGCCAGCTGCACGATGGACCGCGCGAGTGAGGCCACGGCGAATATCCCGTAGACGAGGATGAGGATCCGGCCCACCCCGTAGGCGGGCCGCCGGGTGTCCGTGGTGCTTCCGGTGGTCATGTGTTCCGATACTACGTGTCAGGAAAGCTGGGCAACGTCCACCACGCGCCACATCATGACCGCCGTGGTGACCGCGCAGACGAACATCGCCACCGCAGATGTGGACGAACGGTCCACGAACGCCCAGGCAACTGCCACCGGCAGGATGAACAGGGCGGTGACGAGATACCCCCAGAGCACGAAGGGATCGCCGCCCACTCGGCCGGAGGCCTGCGCAATCACGGTGAAGACCACCGTGAGGAGCATCAGCGCCTCCACCACACCTGCACCGATCACCTGCCTGCCGGAGGCAGGGAGCTTGCGCACGGCGTGGACGAGCGCCCATCCGGCGAGGACAAGGGAGGCGACCGCGGTGAGGACGGTGATGACGAGCACGCCCGCAGCCTAGCGCCGCCGGTCAGTGCCCGGGCCCTGGCTGTGACCGCGTCCGCCGTGCCAGCTCAGGCGAGAGACTAGGCTGGGTCCGTGACTGAAATCTCCCTTGCCTCCTCCCTTCCCACGTCCTCCCGCGAGGCCCTGCTCATCGGGCTCCTCAGTGAGGAGGACACCCCAGTGATCTTCGCGTCGGACGAGCTCCCGCGGAAGGCCGGGGCCACGCTCGCCTCGCTCGCCGGAGCCGTGGGTGCCACCGGTAGCGCGGGCGAGGTGCTCCGGGCGCCTGGCACCGAGCTCGGATACGAGGTGGTCGTGTTCGTCGGGCTTGGCAAGACCCCCACCCTCGAGGGGCTCCGCCGGGCAGCAGGCGCCGCCACCCGTGCCCTGAAGGGGATCGAGACCCTCCACGTGGCCCTCCCCGCCGCCCATGCCGAAGCCGTGGGCGCACTCGCCGAGGGCCTCGCGCTCGGCTCCTACCGGTTCGAACGCTACAAGGCACAGAAGCCAGCCGTCGCGAGCGCCGTCGTCGTCACCGCAGCAGCCCGTTCCGCCGAGGCACAGGCGGCCCTCGAGCGTGCCGCCGTCCTCACCGAGGCTGTCAACGCCGCCCGCGAGCTCGTGAACACCCCCGCGAACGACCTCTATCCGGAGACGTTCGCCGATCACGCCCGCACCGTGGGCAAGGCGGCCGGTCTCACCGTGACAGTGCTCGACGAGAAGCAGCTCGCCGCCGGCGGCTACGGCGGACTCCTCGGCGTGGGGTGCGGCTCCCCCCGCCCGCCGCGCCTGGTCAAGGTGGAGTACCGCCCGCGCGGCGCCAAGCGCCACATTGCGCTCGTGGGCAAGGGCATCACGTTCGACACGGGCGGCCTCTCGTTGAAGCCGCCGCTCGCGATGGAGACCATGAAGACGGACATGGCCGGCGCCGCCGCCGTGCTGCACACCGCCGTGGCCGCCGCCCAACTGAAGCTCCCCGTGCGCGTAACCGCGTGGCTCGCACTCGCGGAGAACATGCCGTCCGGGACGGCCACCCGCCCCTCGGACATCATCACGATCCGCGGTGGCAAGACGATCGAGGTGCTGAACACGGACGCCGAGGGCCGCCTCGTGCTCGCCGATGCCCTCGTGGCCGCCGGGGAGGAGGACCCGGACGCCATTATCGATATTGCCACCCTGACCGGAGCGCAGATCATCGCACTCGGCAACCGGGTGGGTGCCGTGATGGGTGAGGACGGCACCCGTTCGGACGTGGTGGCCGCCGCCGAGTCCTCGGGCGAGGAGTTCTGGCCCATGCCGCTCCCGGAGCAGCTGCTCGACTCCTTCAAGACCCCGATCGCAGACTTGAAGAACAAGGGCAGCCGCGAGGGCGGCATGCTCGGTGCCGGACTCTTCCTCCAGCAGTTCGCCGCCGACCGGGCGTGGGCGCACCTCGATATTGCTGGCCCCTCGTGGACAGACAAGGCCTGGGGCTACACGCCCGCCGGAGGAACAGGCGTGGGCGTGCGCACGATGCTCGCGTACCTCGAGAACGTGGAGGACTGATCCTGGCCTCGATCGACGGAGCCAAACCGGGGCGGCGGCGGCCGCCCCGGCATGAAACAATGGCGAACGAGTGCCCACAATCCGCGTGAAATCAAAGGAGAAGGTTCGTGACCGAATCGCCTGAGTACGATCTCGTCATCCTGGGAGGAGGCTCCGGCGGATACGCCGCCGCCCTCCGAGGCGCCCAACTCGGACTGAAGATCGCCCTCGTCGAAGCAGACAAGCTGGGCGGAACATGCCTCCACCGAGGCTGTATCCCCACCAAGGCGCTGCTGCACGCGGCGGAGCTCGCCGAGTCCGTGCACGAGGCGGGCAGCATCGGCATCGACCTGCAGCTCGGTGGCGTGGACATGCAGAAGGTCAACGAGTACAAGGACGGCGTGGTCGGGCGCCTCCACAAGGGTCTCCAGGGCCTCGTCTCCGGCCGCAAGGTGGAGTACATCAACGGGTGGGGCACGCTGACCGGCCCCAACACGGTCACAGTGGACGGCACCGAGTACACCGGCAAGAACGTGCTCCTCGCCTCCGGCTCCTACTCCAAGTCCCTGCCCGGCCTCGAGATCACGGGCCGCGTGATCACCTCCGATCAGGCGCTGCAGATGGACTGGGTCCCCCAGCGTGTGGTGGTACTCGGCGGTGGAGTCATCGGCCTCGAGTTCGCCTCCGTTTGGCGCTCTCTCGGCTCCGAGGTCACCGTGATCGAGGGCCTCCCCCACCTCGCCAACAACGAGGAGGAGGCGCTCTCGAAGAACCTTGAGCGTGCCTTCCGCAAGCGAGGCATCCAGTTCAAGACCAACACCATGTTCGAGTCCGTGGAACAGGATGACTCCGGTGTGCGCGTGACCGCTGGCGGCGCCGTCTATGAGGGTGATGTGCTCCTCGTGGCAGTGGGCCGCGGACCTGCCACCGCGAATCTTGGCTACGAGGCGCAGGGCATCCCCATGGACCGGGGCTTCGTTCTCACCAACGAGCGCCTCCACACCGGCGTGGCCAACATCTACGCGGCAGGAGACATCGTCCCGGGCCTCCAACTTGCCCACCGCGGCTTCCAGCAGGGCATCTTCGTGGCCGAGGAGATCGCTGGACTGAACCCCGTGGTCATCTCGGATGACAACATCCCGCGGGTGACCTACTGCGAGCCGGAGCTCGCCTCCGTGGGCCTCACCGAGAAGAAGGCCCAGGAGATCTACGGAGCCGACGAAGTTGAGTCCATTGAGTACAACCTCGCGGGCAACGGCCGGAGCCAGATCCTCAAGACCGCCGGCCTCATCAAGCTCGTGCGCCAGAAGAACGGCCCCATCGTGGGCTTCCACGCCGTGGGCTCACGCGTTGGCGAACTCGTGGGTGAGGGCCAGCTGATGGTCAACTGGGAGGCCTTCCCAGAAGACATTGCCCCCCTCCTCCATGCCCACCCCACCCAGAACGAGGCAATCGGCGAGGCCGCGATGGCCCTCGCCGGCAAGCCGTTGCACGCCCACAACTAAGGAGAACCGGAACCATGTCTGAATCCGTGAAGATGCCCGCACTCGGTGAGTCCGTGACCGAGGGCACCGTCACCCGGTGGCTGAAGCAGGTGGGGGAGAGCATCGAGGTGGACGAGCCGTTACTCGAGGTCTCCACAGACAAGGTGGACACCGAGGTCCCCTCCCCCGTTGCCGGAGTGGTGGAAAAGATCCTCGTTGAGGAGGACGAGACCGTGGAGGTGGGCACCGAGCTCGCCCTCATCGGTGACGGCTCCGGTGGAGGGGACGCCCCCGAGCAGGAGACCCCCGCATCCGAGACCCCGGGTGAGACCCCAGACGCCAAGCCCGCCTCCGAAGCGGAGCCCACCGAGGCCCCGTCCACCGAGCAGGACCAGCCGACCAAGGCGCCCACGGCCGACGACGCAGCGGGCGAGGGTCAGACGGTCACCATGCCCGCGCTCGGCGAGTCCGTCACCGAGGGTACTGTCACCCGCTGGCTCAAGGCCGAGGGCGACGACGTGGAGGTGGACGAGCCGCTCCTCGAGGTCTCGACCGACAAGGTGGATACCGAGGTGCCCTCGCCGTACGCCGGGAAGCTCGCCCGGATCCTCGTCCAGGAAGACGAGACGGTCGAGGTGGGAACTCCGCTCGCCCAGATCGGCGGAGGCGCCGCCCCGGCAGCCGCCTCCCCGGAGGCCGCACCGGCAGAGGCTGCACCCGCAGCGCCCCCCGCCCCAGCGGCAACTGCAGCACCAGCGGCACCCTCCGCACCGGCGGCACCAGCGGCGCCGGCGGCTCCGGCGGCACCTCCAGCACCGTCCGCACCGGCGGCTCCGGCAGCTCCCGCGGCTCCTGCAGCACCCTCCGCACCGGCGGCACCAGCGGCGCCGCCTGCCCCGTCCGGTGGCGGCTACGTGACGCCGATCGTGCGGAAGCTGGCCCGCGACAGGGGCGTGGACCTCGCGCGCCTCACCGGCACCGGTGTGGGCGGACGGATCCGCAAGGAGGACGTCATCGCAGCCGCGGAGCGTGCCGAGAAGGAGAAGGCCGCTGCAGCTGCTGCCCCTGCGGCGCCCGCAGCCCCGGCCGCCGCGCCCACCGCCCCGAAGGCACCGGCCACCATTGGTGAGCCCAGCCCTCTGCGTGGCACCACGGCGAAGATGACGCGCCTGCGCAAGGTCATCTCGAAGAGGATGGTGGAGTCCCTCCAGGTCTCCGCACAGCTCACCACGGTGGTGGAGGTGGACGTCACCCGAGTGGCGGCGCTCCGCGCGAAGGCGAAGAGTTCCTTCCAGTCGCGTGAGGGCGTGAACCTCACCTACCTTCCGTTCTTCGTGAAGGCGGCCACAGAGGCGCTCAAGGCCCACCCGAAGGTGAACGCCTCCATCGATGGCGAGAACGTGGTTTACCACGGCGCAGAGCACATCGGCATCGCGGTGGACACG
>JAAZBW010000120.1 GCA_012513625.1 Actinomycetales bacterium
AACGCCTGGATGATCGTGTTGTTGATGAGCTTGAGGGTGTGTCCGGTGCCGAGCCCACCCGTACGCAGCTGGTACACCGAGTAGGTCTCGATCACCGGCAGGGCCTTCTCCACGTGAGCGTCCTCGCCGCCCACCATTGTGTTCAGCTCGCCAGCCTCCGCTTGGGCCGGCCCGCGCGTGAGGGGCGCGTCCACAAATCCCACGCCCTTCTCGGCCGCGAGCGCGCCGAGCATCCGGGTGGAGCTGGGCTCCGCCGTCGTGGTGTCCACGATGACGAGGCCCTCGCGCGGCTCCGTAAGGAGGCCCATCGCCCCGGCCACCACCTCCTCGACGTCCGCCGAGGACGTCACGCACATCACCACCACATCTCACATGCGGCCGAGCTCTGCGTAGTCCGCGTTGCGCGTGGCGCCCGCCTCCAACAGGTCCGAGACCCGGTCCGAGTCCGCGCGCAGCGTGAAGCTGAGCTCGAAGCCCTTTGCCTGGATGTTCTTGGCCATCCCGTGCCCCATGAGGCCGGTGGCCCCCACGAATCCAACGCGCATGCTTGGTCTCCTTCGTCTCTTCTCCGATTCGGTACTGCCGCCATTCTCGCCCAGCGTGGCGCAGGACCCCACTTCTGGCGCCGTCGCTGCGAGTTTCCGGCGTCGCAGGTCCCCACTTCTGGTGCCATCGCTGCGAGTTTCCGGCGTCGCCACTCCGCACTTGCGCGGCGCAACTCTGGCTTCCGGCGGCGTCGCTCCCCGCTCCCCGCTCCCACCGGTACCGCACCTGCTCCCACCGGTACCGCACCCGCCTCCACCCGGTGCGGGAAGGTGTGCAAGGTTAGGGAGCGACTACGGACCCTAACCCTTCACACCCCCGGCGGTACCGCACCCGCTCCCACCGGTACCGCACCCGCCTCCACCCGGTACCGCACCCGCCTCCACCCGGTACCGCACCTGCTCCCGCCGACACCGCACCTGCTCCCGCCGGCACCGCCCCCATTTCCACGTGGTGCCGGAAGGTGTGCAAGGTTAGGGAGCGACTACAGACCCTAACCCTTCACACCCCCGGCGGTACCGAACCCGCTTCCGCCCGGTGCCGGAAGGTGTGCAAGGTTAAGGAGCGACGACGGACCCTAACCCTTCACACCTCCGCCGAGCCCTCGCCCGAGCCCGCCAGCTACCAAGATTCACCGGCACGGACCGGCTACTCCCCCGGCTTTGAGGCCACGAACGTGCCCGGGGGCAGCGGACCGAAAAGGTCCCCCACGGTCACCGGCGTGAGCCCGGCGGCCTGGAGTCCATCGAGGATCCCGGGCACGGCGTCCACGGTGGCGGGGTACGTGTCATGCAGCAGGATCACAGCTCCGCGCGAGGAACTCGCCACGGTGCGATCGATGAGTGCCTCCATACTCTGCGGCATCCAGTCCTCCGGGCCCGCGGACCAGCCGACCACGGCGAGTCCCGCTGCGCCGGCCGCCGTGTCCACCGCCGAGTTTCGCGCCCCGTAGGGGGGTCGGAGCGTCCGCGGGGTGACGCCCGCGAGCTCCTCGATCCGAGCGCTCGTCTCCGCCAGCTCGCGCACCACCCCGTCCGCGGAGAGGTGCCGGAGGTCCGGGTGGTTCCACGTGTGGTTCCCCACCTCCATTCCCGCCGGGGCGTACAACGGCATCATCTCCGCCAGGCGGCCGTGCATCCGGTGGCCGAGGAGGTAGAACGTGGCCTGCACGTTCCGGTCCACGAGGATCTCGAGGAGGCGCGGCGTATCGTCTGCTGGGCCGTCATCGAACGTGAGCGCCACGCAGTTCAGCGCCGCACAGTCGATCACTCCCACGCCCTCACGCCACCGTATGGTCCCGTTCTCAAAGTCCTGCCCGCAGCCCCGGCCCGCGCTCCCCTCGGTGCACACGTGCTCGGCCACGGGATCCCCCCACGCCCCGACCGCGCCGCCCGAGCCCTCCCAGAAGCCCACCAGCTCGAGGAACACCTTGGGGCCGGCCGCTGCGCGCACCTCCTCACCGGTAGGTGCGGTCTTGCCGGGGCAGTCATCCCCAACGACGACGCAGGCTCGAGCTGCGTCCGAAAGTCCCGTTCCGCTGGTGGTGCCGGTAGAAGCGCCGGCACCGGCGGGCAGGAGCGGCGAGCCCGAGTCGGGGGCGGGCTCCGGCCCAGAGGTGACCTCCGCCGTCGGGAGAAGGTCCGCGCCCGGGGCGGGCTCGGGCTGGGAGGTGACCCCCGCCGTCGAGGATGTGACGGAGCCGCCCAGGGACGCCGAGCAGCCGGCCACGGCCACAGCCGCGGCCACCACCACCGCCCCCAGAACGCGCGTGAGCCCCACCCTGCCTCCTCCCCTGCACAGGCTAGTGGGGAGGGGCGGTGGGGCCCAGTGGCGATTCGGAGTGCTACCCGGAGTAGGCGGCACCGTAGGCGGCGCGCATCTTGGCACGTGCGGCGGCAGCCACGATCTCCACCATGAGCTCCTGATCGAGCTCGGTGGTATTCAGGACCAAGTCATAGCGCTCGTTGGAGAGTGGATCCCAGTCGAACAGGGCCACGGAGAGCTGAGAACGCACGTTGTCCTCGAACTGCTGCTCCTCGCGGGCCTTCTCCTCAGATACACCGAGTTCCTTCATGGCCTTCTGGATGCGGGCCTCCACCGGACCGTCGAGCTTCACGTGGAGGGCGTTCGGGTAGTTGCCGAGGATCACGGTGCCGTTACGGCCCATGAACACGCCACCACGGCGGGCATCGGCCTGGACGGCCGTGATGAGGTCCTGCCGCTGCTCCTCCCGGCCGCGCTTGACACCCTGGAAGATGTTGCGCCACTGGAACCTGCGGCCCTGCTCGTACACGGCCTGCACGAGGTACCACGAGTCCCCGTCCGGCTCCGACGCGCCTCTTGCACCACCTTCGGCCGCCTCGTGCAGATCATCGGAGGAGAATGCACCCCTGTGGAGCGGGATGCCCAGTTCCTCCGCCAGTTTGGGGGCAAACTGATCGAGCCCCGAGCCGAACGTTGCCCAGAGTGTCACGATGGGCGGTGGAACTACGCCCCTTGCTGAGTCGGACATGTCTCCTCCATCCCTGCCGGCACCTTCACCGGTAGCCCCATCCTAGAGCGCGGATGCAAGTTAGGTATGGGAATCCCTTTCGATTCCCGTGCGCAGATTCATCACGAAAACTACACTCTACAAAGAGTCACCAGACTCCGATGTTCAGGAGGGACAATGAGCCAGTCAGGAGGCGCGACCACCGCGCTGAAGCCAGTGATCACTCTCTGGGAGACCTACGGATCGGGGATGCAGGCCATTGCGCAGATGCTCTCGGACGAACTGAAGATTCCGCTGTCACAGCAGGCCTTCAGCACGGATGAGCTCGATGAAGAGGCGCAGAAGGCGAAGGAGCCAGACAACCCGCTGCTGGAGAGGATCCTGCACATCCTCGCACGCGGGAGCGGTAACACGCTCCAGGCCACCTCGTCCGGTGTATTCGTCCGCCAGCTGCAGGACAACATCGAGATGGCCAAGGAGAACACACGCAAGGTCACGCTGCTCGCGGAGAAGGGCGGCGTCATCATGGGCCGTTCCTCCACCAAGATCCTCGCCGGCCGTCCGAACACGCTCCACGTGAAGTTCGATGGAAGGCTCGAGGACCGCATCGCACGCGCGGCCCAGTACTTCGGCATCAGCCATGACAAGGCGGCCCGCCGGCAGCGCAACGAGGATGACCTCCGCGTGCGCATGTCCACGGACATCTACGACTGGAACCCGATGGATGACTCGCACTTCGACCTCGTGCTGAACACGTCCGTCCTCAACGAAGAGCAGATCGTCAAGATCATCAAGGCGGCTTTCGAAGCCAAGCAGAGCTGACGAACACGCTCACACGCAACAGGAGCTGGCGGGCCGAGGAAGGTCGCCAGCTCCTTCGCGTACCCAAGGAGAGCACATGAGCTCGTCCGCACGTTCACGCACCACCTCGGACATCCTGGTCGGAATCGGGCTCGTGCTCGGCGGCGCAGCGATGGCCGCCTACTCCGCCACCGCCACACGCGTCTCGGTGGTGATCCTCGCCTGGGCGCTCATCGGCCTCGGCGTGGCGATCGGAGTCCTGGCCTACCTGAAACGCGCGGAGTCCAACTGGTGGCTGCGGCTCGGTGGCGGGGTGCTGCTCGTGGTCCTCGGCGTCCTCTCGCTCACGAACCCGGCCACCACCAGGTTCACGCTCAGTGTGGTGG
>JAAZBW010000121.1 GCA_012513625.1 Actinomycetales bacterium
CCGAGCGAGCCGGCGGTGGGCGGTGAGGAGAAGGAAACCCGCAGTGAGGAACGGGTTTGCGTGGGTGTTGGCGGCCCGGCCCAACGTTAGGCACTCGTCCATGGTGTCCACATCGGCCTGGTGGGCGGCCACGAGCCCGAGTGCCAGCCAGGCGTGGGCGGTCCTCCCAGTATCGGACCACGGCCCGATACCGGGAGATTCCTGCTCCTCTGCGCCGATTCGCTTGTGCTCCGAGAGGGTGCGCATCGCCCGGCGTCGCGCGTTCTCGAGACGGCCCTGAGCTACCTCCGCAAGCGCTGTGAGGCCCTCCCACGCAGAGCCGAAGAAATCGAGGCTGGTGGAGACCTGGGCGTGGAGGCCAGACCAGTCGCGCATGGCGAGCAGGCGCTGTGGCTGCCCCTGCCACAGCTCTCCGATCGCCCGGAGTCGCGCCGCGATGTCCGTGAGCAGGGAGGCGTCCTGCTGGAGTCCGTCGTCCAGTCCTCGGATCGCCTCCAGTGTCCGGGAAGCGGCCGCCACGGTCCCGGCGGCGTCGCCTCGGACGCGGGAGATCAGGGCGGAGAGGAGGTGGAGGGATACGACCGTCTCCTGGCGTTCGCGTTCGGGGTGCGCGTTGATCGACCACTCGGCGTGGCTGAGTTTCGCGATCGCGCGATCGTAGTTCTCCTCATCGAAGCGCGCCCAGGCGCGCGCCACCAGGAGGTTGGGCCGGGACACCACCTCGTCATCGGGGATGTCCGCCAGCATCGCGCCCAGGTCCCGGTGGTCCGGGGTGAGGATCACGCCGAGGGAGGATCGTTCGGAGATGTGGGCAGCGAAGTCCCAGTCCCCGGAACGGATCGCGTACCGCAGCGCCTCGGCATGCTCCGCCTGCTGCTGGAACCACTGGGCCGCGCGGCGGTTCAGTTCCGTCCCGGATTCCCTGCGCAGGTGGCGGGTGCGCAGGGCCTGGCGCACAAGGGTGTGCTGCCGGTACCAGCCCGCGGTGGACACCATGAAGTAGTCCTCGGCGGCCAGTTCCTCCAGGATCAGTTCGGCCCCCGGGTCGCCGCTCAGTGCCACCGCGAGCGGCCCACACACCTCATCGACGGCGGAGGTACTGATGAGCACGTGCCGTCGCCTCTCGTCGAGGTCGAGGAGCTGGTCCAGCACGTAGCGGCTGACGAACGAATCCCCCCCGTCGAAGGCATGAGCGGCCTCCACCGGGTCTGGCGAGTTCTGGAGCGCCATGCAGGCGAGCTGGAGTGCCACCACCCAGCCGTCGGTGACTCGCACCAGGTGCTCGATGGTGTCCGCTGGCAACGCCACCTCACGCACAGCGCACAGTTCGGTGGCCTCGGCGAGGGTGAACGCCAGCTCCTGTGACCGGACTTCCGCGATGTTGCTGTTGAGGCGCAGCCTGTGCAGTCCGATGGACGGATCGTGGCGGGAGAGGAGGACCAGCCGCACCCCCTCGGGCAGGTGCCGCAGGGCGGTGCTGAGGACCCCACGTGAGGGTCCGGCCTCGAGGAGGTGCACGTCGTCGAGCACCACCACGGCCTCGTGGCGCCCGAGCGCCGTGAGCAACGCGAGCAGGTGCGCGTCGTCGCCCGTGAGGAGGTGACCCACGCCCGCCAGCGCGGCCGAGCCGAGAGCCGCCACGGCGGACTCGTGGAGTGAGCTGACGAGCCGGGCCGAGTCCCGCTCATCCGTGGTCAGGGAGATCCACACCACCGGGCGGGTGAGTCGCTGACTCCACGCCGCCACCGCCACCGTCTTGCCGAATCCCGGACCGGCGGAGACGAGCGTGACGGGGCGGGTGAGCCCGAGGTCCAGGAGGTGGTCCACCCGGGGCCGCGAGACGATCGCGGCTGTGGGGACGGGGGCGAGCAGCCGGGTTCCTCCAACCGTGGAGGAGCGCCGGGGAGCGGGGCCAACGGCTCCACCGGCAGCCGCGCCCTCAGAGGGCGCACGCCGTCGAGCACGAGCGCCAGACGGCATCTCACCCCTTGGAAGGTCAATGGACGTGAATGCCCCCGCTCCGTCACTGTACGGGGTCCGGGCAGCCCAGACCTCACGCCCATACTACCCGGGCCGGGTGATGCGGGGCACAGACGGGGCAGCCATAATTGCGCATCGGTGCGGTGGATCATCGCGCTCGCACGTCCGAAAGAGAGAAGGAAGAAGCCATGTCTGAACTGATCATCATCGGGTACGACGACCACGAGACAGCGGAGCGCGCCTACAACCGCGTTCTCACCCTCCAGGGCGACTTCGTGGTGGACCTGACAGGGCTCGCCACCGTGCGGGTGGACCTCGATGGCAAGAAGCACGTGGACACCCCCGGAAGCGTGGTTGGGGCCACCGCAGCCTCGGGTGCCACCTGGGGCCTGATCGTGGGCCTGCTGTTCCTGAACCCGGGGCTCGGACTGTTGATCGGTGGCGCCTGGGGCGCGATCATCGGGCGGCTCGGGAAGTCGGGCCTGAACCAGGGCTTCCGTGCCCGCGTGCAGGGACTGCTCGAGCCCGGCAAGGCCGCCGTGGTGGTCATGGCTCGCAAGGTCACGGAAGACAAGTTCTCGCGCGCCATGGGCGAGTTCGGTGGCACCGTGCTGCAGACCTCCCTCTCCGACGCTGATGAGCGTGAGCTGCAGGGAATGCTGGGAGTCGTGGACGAGTCCTCCGCCTCGTGACAATCGAACCTTCGCCGCCGCCGCCGTTCGTCTCCACCGGGAGCCTCCCCGGTCCGGACGACGTGCGGCGGGCGATCGCCGAGGTTCACCAGGAACTGTCCGGGCACGGGGAGGGACGCACCTCGGACGTGTATCCCGTCCTCGAGCGCGCGGATCCCGACGGATGGGGTATCGCCCTTGTGGGGGTCTCGGGCGCCAGCTATGGCGCGGGCGACATCTCACGGGCCTTCCCGATCATGAGCGTGGCCAAGCCATTCGTGTTCGCCCTGGTCTGCCAGGCGATCGGGGCGGATGAGGCGCAGCGGCTCGTGGGGGCGCGTGCCACCGGCCGGGCGTTCAACTCGATCGCGGCGGTGGAGGCCGAGCCGGACGGCCGGACCAATCCGATGGTAAATGCCGGCGCGATCGCGAGCGCCAGCCTCCTGCCGGGGACCACTCCGGAAGAGAAGTGGGGTGCAGCCCTCGAGGGGCTCTCCGCGTTCGCGGGACGCGCTCTCGAGATGGACGAGGAGGTCTACGCCTCGGCCTCGGCCACCAACACTGTCAACCGCTCGCTCACCTGGCTCCTGCGCGCCCGCGGCCTGCTTGCCGGAGAGCCCGGGCCCGTGCTGGACCTGTACACGCGGGTGTGCTCCCTGTCCGTCACGGCACAGGACCTGGCTGTTATGGGCGCCACCCTGGCGGACGGCGGCGTCAACCCGGTGACCGGGCAGCGCGTGATCAGGGCGGAACTCTGCCACCACGTGCTCGCAGTCATGATGACCGCCGGTTTCTACGAGTTGTCCGGGGACTGGTTGTACGAGGTGGGCCTGCCGGGCAAGAGCGGGATCGGGGGCGGGGTCCTCACCGTCTCCCCCGGCAAGGGGGGCCTTGGCACGTACTCCCCGCGGCTCGATCCGACCGGCACCAGTGTCCGCGGCCACCTCGCCGCCAAGCGGCTCTCGCGGCGCCTCGGACTGGACCTGCTCGGCTCCGCGGCAGCGGGGTAGGCATGGGTTCCGGGGCGGAGGACGGGCCCGCGACGGCGGAGGCCCGGTCGGTCCCGGTCCGCGCCCCGGGTGGTGAGAGC
>JAAZBW010000122.1 GCA_012513625.1 Actinomycetales bacterium
AGGCGACGCATGATCTTCCCGGAACGGGTCTTCGGGAGTTCCGCCACCACGAGCAGGTCCCGCGGCTTCGCGATCGGGCCGATCTCCCGGTTCACGTGGTTCCGGAGTTCGGCCACCACGTCCGCGCCCTCGCCTTCCTCGTCCGCCCGAGTGGCGGCCTCGGCGCGCAGGATCACGAACGCCACCACGGCCTGCCCGGTGGTGTCGTCTGCCGCGCCCACCACGGCGGCCTCCGCCACGTCCGGGTGGGAGACGAGCGCGGACTCGATCTCGGTGGTGGAGAGCCGGTGCCCGGAGACGTTCATGACGTCGTCCACGCGTCCCAGCAGCCAGATGTCCCCGTCGTCGTCCTTCTTGGCGCCGTCGCCGGCGAAGTAGAGCACGGGGAAACGGGACCAGTACGTGTCACGGAACCGTTCGTCGTCGCCCCAGATGGTGCGCGCCATGGCGGGCCAGGGTTCCGTGAGCACGAGGTAGCCGCCGGCGCCATCCGGGACGGGGATGCCCAGATCGTCCACGACGTCCGCCCCCACCCCGGGCAACACCTCCTGCGCGGCACCCGGCTTGGTGGCGGTGAGGCCGGGGAGCGGGCTGATCATGATCGCGCCGGTCTCGGTCTGCCACCAGGTGTCCACGATGGGGCAGCGATCCTTCCCGATCACGCGGCGGTACCACATCCACGCCTCCGGGTTGATGGGCTCACCCACGGAGCCGAGCACGCGCAGGGAGCTGAGATCGTGGGCCTCCGGGAACTCCTCACCCCACTTCATGCACGCGCGGATCGCGGTGGGGGCGGTGTAGAGGATGGTGACGCCGTACTTCTCCACGATCTCCCACCAGCGGCCCTTGTGCGGCGTGTCCGGCGTGCCCTCGTAGATCACCACGGTGGCGCCGTTGATGAGCGGGGCGTAGGCCACGTACGAGTGGCCGGTCACCCAGCCCACGTCTGCCGTGCACCAGAACACGTCGGTCTCGGGCTTGTGGTCGAACACGTGGTGGAACGTGTGGGCGCACTGCGTGAGGTAGCCGCCCGTGGTGTGCAGGATCCCCTTCGGCTTTCCGGTGGTTCCGGAGGTGTAGAGCACGAACAGGGGGTGCTCGGCCGGGACCGGGACGGGCGAGTGGTCCGTGGACTGATTCGCGACGACGTGGTGCCACCACACGTCGCGATCCTCCTCCCAGCCCACCTCCTGTCCGGTGCGCCGGAAGACCAGCACGCGTTCCACGCTGGTGTCCCCACGGCCGATCGCCTCGTCCACGGCCGCCTTGAGGGGCATGGTCTTCCCACGGCGGAACTGGCCGTCCGAGGTGATCACCAGGCGGGCGCCGATGTCCAGGATCCGGGAGTGGAGGGCCTCGGCGGAGAATCCGCCGAACACCACGGAGTGCGGGGCGCCGATCCGGGCGCACGCGAGCATCGCCACGATCGCCTGGGGGATCAGCGGCAGGTATATGGCCACCCTGTCCCCCGTCTGGACGCCGAGTTCGGTGAGCGCGTTGGCTGTGCGGGCCACCTCGTCCCGGAGGCGGGAGTAGGTCCACGTGTCATCGCTGCCGTCCTCGTACTCGACGAGCAGGGCCACCTTCTCGCCCCGCCCCGCCTCCACATGGCGGTCCAGCGCATTGTGGGCGGCGTTCAGCTTGCCGTCTGCGAACCAGCGTGCGTGCGGTGCGGTGGACCAGTCGAGCACCTCGGTGAAGTCCTGGTCCCAGGAGAGGAACTCGCGCGCCTGATCGGCCCAGAACTGCTCGGATCCGGCCGTGCGTGCGGACTCGCGGAAGGCCGCGGTGGCGTTGGCCTGGGCGGCGAACTCCGGGCCGGGTGGGAAGGAGCGATCCTCGCGGAGCAGGTTCTCGATGCCCTCGGCGGCAGGAGCCGGGTTGTGCTTCCGTGCGTTCTGCCCGGCGTTCTCTGGGGTGGCTGGTGTCTCAGTCACGGACCTCACCTCTCTGTGGCGCACACGAGGCAGGGTACCCCGGGAGCGGGGACGGGAACACCCCGGGTCCGACCGGTGGTGGCCGGACCCGGGGTGATGGTGAAGGGGTCAGCGGGGTTGTTTCCCGGTCAGCCTTCCGCAGAGGTGCGGGCCTGCCGGCGCTCGACGGCGGCCCGGATCCGCTGCTCATCGCGTCCCCGGCGCCGCGCCGAGTGCGAGATCACGCCCACGAGCAGCAGGATCACGCCCAGCGTGAGGATCCGGCCTGTGGAGCCGTCCGCCTCGAGGTGGTGGGCGATGTTGCCGCCGAGCCCCTCGTGCAGGCCTCGCAGCCATTCCTGCGCGGGCTCGATGAGGTCCCGGGCAATCCCCGGCACGGTCACGAACACCGCTCCCACGAGGGTGAGCAGGCCTCCCGCCACGAACGCGCCGACCGAGCTGGCCCGTGCAAAGAGGAGCGCGGCCCCGAGGACCACGAGTCCAGCCACGAGCTCCGCGAGCGCGGCAATGTTCATGGTGCCCGTGGCCCATTGGGCGTTCTCCGGCAGCACCATGCGGGCACCGGCGTCCGCAATCAGGTACCACGCCACCGGAATCAGGAGCACCATCGCCACGATGCCCCAGATGTGCGCTCCCACGCGCGAGGGCACCTTGTCATACCGCGCGCCCTCGAACAGGGCGTCGTCCTCCGGGGCCACCATGGTGCCGTAGTTGTCGATCCGCGGATCTGCCTGGGTGGCCTCCCGCAGCGCGGTGGGTTCGTTGGAGGGCAGTTCGGAGCGTTCGGGGCGGATCAGTGAGGTGCGCCGCACGGCCGTGTCCGAGAGGGGGTCCGCCTCCAGTGGATCGGTGCTGCTCACCACCGCGTTTCCCGCCGCAACGCCGGGCTGCGTGCCCGCGCCGGCCGCAGCGCCTGCCGCGGCCGCCGCGCCGACGGCAGCCGCCCCGGCGGGGAAGGCCCGCGTGGCGTCCGCGTCCGGTCGGGCCGGAGAGTCAGCGGTGGGCTCGTCCACGGGAGCCACGACCGTCTGAACCTCGCCGGCCGACGCCTCCCAGGTGGGCTCCTCCGCGACCGCGGGGGGCGCCGCCACGGCCTGGTCGGTCACCAGCGGCTCGTCGAACGTGGGCGCCGAAGCCGCGAAGTCCTCATCTGCGCGGATCTCGCCCATCGCCGTCTCGACGGGGGCCGGGTGAGAGACCTCCGCTGGAGCGTCGACCGCCGGCGAGTGGTCCCGGGTCTCGAAATCGGTCTGTCCCGTCTCGCCCGCTGTCGCGGAATCGAAGGCGGCGGCCCACTCGTCGGCCTCTCTCGCGCCGACCTCCTCGGCAGCCGGGGCCGGAGCCGCCTCGGGCGGGGTGCCTGCGGACGGGGAAGGCGCCGGGGGCGCGGGCGGCGCTCCATCGAAGCTGGCCCACTCGGGTGCCTGGAACTCGGGGGCAGCCGGGGCAGCCTCCACTGGTGCCTCCGCGGGCGCCTCATGTTCAGGCGTGCCACCCTCGGGATCGTCATAGCCGGCAGGGGTGGGAAGCTGGAACTCGCCCGTGTCCGGCTCGCCCTCGGGGGCTCGGAGATCGGAGTCATACGGGCTGAGCGCCACGCCCTCGTCCGAGGAGGTGTTCTCGCCCTCGCGGGGGGTCTTCTCGTTCTCGGTCATGGGGCCTCCTTAGGGTCCAATTCCCACGGTAGCGACCATGGGGTGCGGGGCGCCTGTTGGCGCGCCGCGCGGAGGCTGCCTGCTACTCGCCTGGACTGCGTGCGGCGGCGCGGCCCGAGATGCGCGCGGTACGCACAGCCTCGGCACAGATCGCGAGGATCGGCACCATCACGTAGTGGTACCCGTACGCCGTGGCGGCAAAGAGGCCCACAGTGGCGGCGTCGAAGGTCCCGGCGAGCGCTCCGCCGTCGAGAATCACGGGCGGCACGAGGAAGGTGACCATCGCGGCGGCAATGGGACCCCACGCGGAGAGGCAGCCGAGGAGCACCGCGGCGCCCGTGAGGGCGAGGAGCACCAGGGAATTGGCAGTCACGGCGAAGCCGGCTGAGGGCGTAGTGTCCAGGCCCGAGCCGTACCACCAGAAGGCCAGGAACGCGAGGATCGCCCCGCCCAGCCCGGCACCGAGGTGCGCGAAGATCCGGGTGGGAGGAGGGGTGCGGCCGTGCTCTTCCGCGGCCTCGGCGTAGGGATTTCCCTCGTGCTCGGCGCGGGCGGATCGGCGGATCGCGGCCACGCGCGAGAGCTCGAGGCTCTCGGCGCGGAACTCGAGCCTCCGGGCCACCTCGCTCGCCCCGGCCGCGAGGACCACCGTGCTGAGGGCGGCGAAGATGAGACCGGTGGAGCCGAAGATTACGCCTCCAACCCGGGAG
>JAAZBW010000123.1 GCA_012513625.1 Actinomycetales bacterium
AGACGGGGCTGGCGGCCACCTCCCGCACGCACTTAACGTTCCTTCCATCTATCCAGAGCAGCTGAGAGACCTGGCTCGATGACGCTGCAGCAACCATCCGCACCCGCGGAACGGTGCTAAGGCCAGCGGCGATGGAGGAATTCCCATGAAGCGAATGTTCGCCGCGGTGTGAGACCGCAGCTGCCGAGCACGCGCCCGCTCTGACGCGCACGCCGGCACAACGGGCGGGCAGGTGCCCGCAGGCAGGACTCCTGCCACCGTCATTTCCCGAGAAGACTGCCGCACATTCGTGCTGCCTTTCGGGACCCTTCACACCCAAGGACCTCTCATGTCAACCACGTATTCCACCACTCCGCCCACCCCCACCACCGAGGTGCAGACGGCCTCCACGCCCCAACTCGCGCGGATCCGCGCCCGAGGCACCTGGACCGGCAGGCTCGGCACCGATATCGCCATCCGGAAGTTCGGGTTCGCCACCGCGGAGCCCGTGGCGGTCGGAGGCGACGATTCGGCCCCCACCCCCATGGACTACGTGGTGGGCTCCTTCCTCGGCTGCATCGCCGTGGTGGTGGAGCTCGTAGCGAACGAGTGGGACGTCACCATCGGGTCCCTCGAACTTGAGGCGATCGGAACGCTGGACCGCCGCGGTTTCGCCGGAACGGCGGACGTCTCGCCCCACTTCCAGTCCCTCACCGGCACGGCGGACGTGGAGTCGGACGCGGACGCCGAGACGTTCCGCGCCATCATCGCGGACGTGGAGCGCCGCTGCCCGGCCTTCAACCTGTTCCGGGACGCGGGCGTGACGCCGGCCATCACCTGGATCCTTGGCGGCAGGGTGCTCGCGTGAACGCGGTCGGCACCTGGACGGTGGGCCTCGCGCTCGCCTACACCGCGTTCCTGGTGCTCGGTCCCCGGTTCGCCGTCGCTCGCGCGGCCACCCGGGGCGCCCCGCGCCCGGACTTCTTCACGGCGGGCCGCACCTTTTCCCCCGTGATCGTGGCGCTCTGCATCACGGCGCTCTTCTCAGGCTCCAGCTTCATCGCGATCCTCGAGGTCTCCTACCGCACGGGCGTCTCGGCCATCTGGTACGGGGTGGCCGAGATCGTGCAGATCCTCCTGATTGCGCTCCTGCTGCTGGCGCCGCTGCGCCGGCGCCTCGTGGTAACGGTCTCCGGAATGATCGGCGACCGCTACGGCCGCCTCGCCCGCGGCATTGCGGGCGCCATCACGGCGTTCGCCTTCCCGATGTGGACCGTGGCCACGGCGATCGCGTTCGCCTCCGCGCTCCACGTGGTCACGGGCCTGCCCGTGTGGGTGGCGGTGATCTTCACGGCCCTCCTCCTGCTCACCTACCTCGCGGCGGGTGGCATGAGGTCCGTGGCGTTCGCCCAGAGCGCCAACTGCGCCGCGTTCGCGGTGATGCTCGGGATCGGCGTGTTCGCCGTGCTCCTGAACCCCGGCATCTCCGGGCTCGCGGAGGCGGTGCGGGAGCGCCCGGAGATCCTCGATCCCACGGGGGCGGGCACCGGCCTGATCGTGGCGTGGTTCGGCACGTTCGTGGTGAACGTGCTGCTCGCCCAGGCCGCCTTCCAGATGAGCCTGTCCTGCCGCACCCCGGAGGACGGCCGGAAGGGACTCATCGGCGCCGCCTGGCTCGCGCTCCCGTTCGCCCTCGTGGGCGTGCTCGTGGGGATCGCGGCCTCGATCGTGGCCCCGGGCAACGAACGGGGGCTCGTGGGGGTGGCCGAGTACATCGCCGCCACGGTCCCCGCGCCCGTGGCCGCGCTGTTCTTCCTCGGCGTGTGGGCGTGCGCCCTCGGCTGGGGCGGGCCGTGCCAGTTCTCCGGCGCCACCTCGCTGGGCCGGGACGTGGGACTTGCCATCCGCCCAGACGCCACCCCCGAGCAGCAGGTCCGCTGGACCCGCC
>JAAZBW010000124.1 GCA_012513625.1 Actinomycetales bacterium
TCACGGAGAGGGCGAGGGCCACCACCACCACCACGGCGGTCTCCCGCAGGCACCCACCCCGGCGGGGGGCGGGCCCGGGCGGAGGACCCTCGGGGGGAGAGGGATGCGAGGTGGCTCCCGGGCTAGCGGGCGAGGATCCGAGCGGCGGACGCGCTGTGGGAGTGAAACTCTCCGGTAGCTCCTCGTATCGGTCCGTCACCGGATCAGCCTACCTTTCCCGGGAACATGGAACGGCGCCCGGCTCTCCGAGCCGGGCGCCGCCATTGGATTGGGACTACTTCGCGGAGGTGTACCGCTTCTCCTTGATCTTCGCGGCCTTGCCGCGCAGGTTCCGGAGGTAGTAGAGCTTGGCGCGGCGCACATCACCGCGGGTCACGATCTCGATCGAGTCGATCGAGGGCGTGTGGACCGGGAAGGTCCGCTCCACGCCCACACCGAACGAGATCTTGCGGACCGTGAAGGACTCGCGGACGCCATCACCGCGGCGGGCGAGCACCACGCCCTGGAAGACCTGGACACGCGAGCGGGCGCCCTCAACCACCCGGACGTGGACCTTGATGGTGTCACCCGCACGGAAGGCGGGAATATCGCTCCGCAGCGACGCTGCGTCTACGTGGTCGAGCTTCTGCATGCTGTTCCTCATTCTCGCGCGCGCCACCGGTCACACACGGTTTCTGCGGCCAGGCCGCTACTGACGGGGTGAACGTGTTTCCAAGGAGGCCGTCGCCCCGGAGGCAGCGGGGGCTTCCCGGCCAGATGACCGCGAGACACGTGCCCAACTAGTCTGCCATAGCGGGAGGCGCCGATTCCAGCGGCGGACGTGCCCACACGGCGTCGGACATCTCACGTCCGCCCACCCAGAACCGCCTCCCGCCGCGGCGCTCGTAGCCGCACCGTGCGTAGAACTTCTGGGCGCGCCGGTTGCGCGCGTTCGTCCCGAGCCACACCACCGCGAGCGGTTCCCCCTCCACGCGCGCCTCCGCGAGCGCGGCAAGGGTCTGCGCCATGAGCATGCGCGCGAGCCCGCTCGAGTGGAACTCCGGCCGCACATAGATCTTCGAGAGCTCCGCCGTGGGGCGCTCCTGCACGATCGCCTCCACGTCCGCCGCGTACGGCGGTTCGCCCACGCTCAGTGGCAGCACGCTGAGGGTGTAGCCGGCCAGTTCCCCGCTCCCCTCAACCTCGCCCACCATGACGACGTACCGCGCCCCGTCCGCGAGGTAGTCCTCGAAGCGCTCCACCGAGAGGTTCTCGGCGATGAAGGCCGCGAGCGCCTCCTCGTCCAGCCCGGGCGGGGCGGCGAGCGGGAACGTGGCTGCGGCCAGCGGCGCGAGGCGAGCGGCGTCGTCGGGAATCCCACGCCGCACCCGCATCCGGGCCACCCCGGCGGGACCCAGCCCCCACCCGAGTCGGTTCAGGACCTCGCGGTCCCCCCGCACCACCTGCTCGGCCCCCAGCGACTGCAGCAGGTCGGGCCGGCGGGCGGCGGTGCGCTCGAGCGCCCGATCCCGCCGCCAGCGGGCAATCCGCGCGTGGTGTCCGCCGAGCAGCACCTCGGGAACCGCGAGCCCGCGCCATTCCACGGGCCGCGTGTACACCGGGTACTCGAGCAGCCCGGCCGCACCGTGGGACTCCTCCTCGAGCGACTCCGGATTGCCCACCACGCCCGGCAGGAGCCGCACCACCGCCTCCACGAGCGCGAGGGCGGCCACCTCGCCGCCGTTCAGCACGTAGTCACCCAGCGAGAACTCGAGCGTCTCCACCCGATCGCCGTAGTGCTCCGCCACCCGCGCGTCGATCCCCTCGTAGCGCCCGCAGGCGATCACGAGGTGGTCCGCGGTGGCGAGGTCCTCCACGGTCCGTTGGGTGAGCGGGATTCCCGACGGCGTGGGAATCGCCAGCACCGTCCGGGCACCCGGGTGGGTTGTTCCGTCGACGACGCCGCCCGGCTCACGCCCGGAACACTCCCCCGTGCCGGGGCTCGGGTCGGACGGACCCGACGCGAGCACGTCGTCGAGAGCCCGGCCCCAGACGTCCGGTTTCATCACCATGCCCGCCCCGCCACCCACGGGCGAGTCGTCCACGGTGCGGTGCGGGTCCTTGGTCCACGCGCGCAGGTCGTGGATCTGGAGTTGGAGTGGGCCCGCGGCGGCGGCGCGCCCGATCAGGGAGAGTTCCAGCGGGGCGAGGTAGTCGGGGAAGATCGTGACCACGTCGATCCTCATTCGTCCATCTCCCCCTCGAACAGGCCTCCGGGTGGGTTCACCACCACGCCGTCCTCCCCCACCTCGGGCACCAGGGCGGTCACGAACGGCACCCGGACGAGGCCTCGTCCGGGGGTGCGCACCACGAGGAGGTCCTGGGCCGCTCCCGTCTCAATATCCGCCACCGTGCCGAGTTCCCGGCCCTTGGTGTCGCGCACGGGAAGCCCCTCGAGCTCGTGGATGTACCACTCGTCCTCCTCGGTCTCCCACTCCTCGGTCTCGATCGCGAGTTCGGTGCCGCGCAGGGCCTCGGCGCCGGTGCGGTCGGAGACCTCCTCGAAGCGGAGCTGCCAGGCGTCCCCCGAGTGCCGCACCTCCGCAATCGTCAGTTCGGGGTGCTCGTCCGAGTCGGTGTCGAGGATGACGCCGGGCTGGAAGCGGAGCTCCGGGTCGTCCGTGCGAACGTTGAGCTTCACATGGCCCTTCAGCCCCTGGGCGCCCGCAACTGTGGCAACGGTGAGATCCATGCCGCGATTATCGCAGCAGCCAGGAGGGGAAATGACAGAGTCCCGGTCCCCCTCATGGGGTACCGGGACTCTTGCCTTCGGTGTGTGTCAGCGGCCGTCGGTGTCCACCACGTCCACGCGGACCGGGCCCTTGGCGAGTGCACCGATCACGGTGCGCAGCGCCTTGGCCGTGCGGCCGGAGCGGCCGATCACGCGGCCCAGGTCCTCCGGGTGCACGCGGACCTCGAGCATCTCGCCACGGCGCATGTTCTTGGATGTCACCCGAACATCATCCGGGTGGTCCACAATGCCGCGGACCAGGTGGTCGAGCGCGTCGGCCAGCATCAGGACTCCTCGCTGGCCTCGGCGGACTCCTCAGCGGGAGCGTCTTCGGCAGGCGCCTCCTCGGCGGCTGCCTCGGCTGCTGCAGCAGCGGCGGCCTCTGTGGCGGCCTTCTTCTCGGCCTCCTTCGCCGCGGATGCCGAGGCCTTCTTCAGTTCGGCCTCAGCCTCGGCCTTGGTGATGGCCTCCTCGGCGGAGTCCTTCGCGGCCTTACCCCGGAGGGTGCCCTCGGCGCCGTAGAGGCCCTTGTACTTCTGCCAGTCGCCCGTCACCCTGAGGATCGCGGCCACCTGCTCGCTGGGCTGGGCGCCCACGGAGAGCCAGTACTGGGCCCGCTCCGAGTCCACCTCGATGAACGAGGGCTCCTCGGTGGGGTGGTACTTGCCGATCTCCTCGATGGCCCGCCCGTCGCGCTTGGCGCGGGAGTCCATGACGACGATGCGGTAGTACGGGGCGCGCATCTTGCCCATGCGCTTGAGTCGAATCTTGACTGCCACTTGTGTGGTTTCTCCTTGTGCTCTGTGTGTGAGGGGCACTCGCCTGCCCGGTGGGGTTCGGGACCTGGGCACCTCTCGGGACCTGACCGGGCACGGGTGAGAGGGGCCGTGCCAGCCGAGTACGCCTGTTCATTGTGCCAGACGCCGCGGAGCCGGGTGAACATCCGCCAAGCAAAGGGGGCGGGTGTGATCACTCACACCCGCCCCGGCGCAGAACCCGGGCCCTCCACCCCGGCCCCGCGCCCGATCAGGGAACCCGGACGCGGCGCATGAGGAGCGCGTAGGCACCCGCCCCCAGCACGGTCATGATGAGGTGCTGGGCAAGCCCGAAGTCGGTCAACCACGCGTACCAGCCCCAGTCGAAGCGCTCAGCCAGGGCCGGCATCACGGTGAGCAGGAACACGAGGGCCACCACGCCCACGATCCAGTGGAAGCGGATGAACAGGACCCCCACGGCCAGGGCGAAGAACAGCACCGAGACCATCCCGACCGTGCCGAGCAGGATGTCCCCCACCGCGCCGGGGATGGAGGTTCCGAGCCATTCCTCGCGGAAGACCCGGTCCCCGTCCTCGGGGATGAGGCTCCTCTCGAGCAGAAGGCCGGCGAGGGCGAGGATGCCGAGCACCGCCGAGCCGATGAGGGTGGCCACCGAGTTGGCGATCGTGAGGTTCCTGCGGGTGGCACCCGTGGCGAGGGGCACCCGGGTGTAGCCGGAGCCCATCACGATGTTGTGGACGAATGCGGAGATGACGGCCGCGATCAGCGGGATGCCGAACCAGGAGATGAACGTGACCGTGGTGATGGTGCTGGTTCCGTCCGGCTCCGTAATCGTGACCGTCCCGGTTTCCAACCCGAAGACCTGCATCACGATCCACAGCACGGCGGAGACCGCGATGCCGACCGCGAGGGCCACGGTGAGCGAGCGCAGCATCGCCCACGAGTAGATCCGGGTGAGGCGCCCAACCTGTTGGGCATGTGCATTGCGGGTGGGTGTGAGGGTGGCACTCATCGCGCCGTTCCTTCCGTGGAGGCTCCACTCACGGCGATCAGCACGTCGGTGAGCGAGGCGAGGTGATCGGGTGTGGAGAACTGCTTGCGGACCTGGTCGGTCTCGCCGGCGACGGCCACGCGGCCGCGGTTCAGCACGATCACGTCCTCCATGAGGTCCTCCACCTCGTCCAGGAGGTGGGAGGAGAGGAGGATCGTGCGGGGATAGCGCACATAGTCCGCCATCATCTCGTCGTAGAAGAGGCGCCGAGCCACCGCGTCCATCCCGAGGTAGACCTCGTCGACCATCGTGAGCGGGGCGCGGGAGGCGAGCGCGATCGCCACGGAGAGGGCGGAACGCTTGCCGCGGGAGAGCTGCTCGGGCGTGCCCTTGGTGCGCACCTCGAACAGGTCCAGCAGGTGGCCGCAATAGTCCGCGTCCCAGAAGGGGCGGAGGTCTGCCATCCACTTCAGCGTCTCGCGCGTCTTCGTGTCCTCGAACACGCCGCCCTTCTCCCGCATGAGGCAGATCCGGGAGAGCACGGACGCGTTCTCCCAGGGCGATTCGCCGTCCACGAGGAGGCTGCCGGACTGCACGGGCCGGAGCGCGGCCACCAGTCCGAGCAGTGTGGTCTTGCCGGCGCCGTTCCGTCCCACGAGCCCCGTGATGGTGCCCGGGCGGACGGTGTACGTGGCGTCCTCGAGGGCAGTCACCTCGCGGAAGCGGTGGGTCAGGTTCCGGAACTCGAAACCCATCGGTGTGGTGTTCACGAGGATGTCCCCCTGATGTAGTCGATGAGATCGTCAGCGGTGATGCCGAGCATCCCCGCGCGGTCGAGGGCGGGCTGGAGGGTTTCCTGGAAGAAGCCGGAGCGGAGCTCCCGCACGAGCTGTGCGTGGGCGCCCTCCGCCACGAACATGCCGAGGCCGCGCCTCTTGGTGATGAGCCCGTCGTCAACCAGGAGGTTCATCGCCTTCGCGGCCGTGGCGGGGTTGATGCGGTACGTGGTGGCGTACTGCGTGGTTGACATGATCTGGGACTCCTCCTGCAGCTCTCCGGAGAGGATGCCCTCCCGGATCTGGTCCGCAATCTGGAGGTAGATCGGTGACCTGTCGTCAAACGGGTCCACTCCTCCTCCTTCCTCGGTTCGTTACTCAAGTAGTAAACCACAGAAGAGAGGGGGCTGTCAACGGGTCAGTGGAGTCGCACACCCCGTAGGACGACCGCGGAGGGCCGGGCGAGCACGGACACGTCCGTTCGCGGGTCCTCGTCGTAGACCACGAAATCGGCGGACTCCCCCTCGGCGAGCGCGCCGTGGCCGAGGAACTCCCGGGCACGCCACGTGGCGAAGGCGACGACGGTGGCCGGCTCAATCCCAATCTCCTGCCACCGCAACAGCTCGGCCGGGATGATCCCGTGCTCCATCACGCCA
>JAAZBW010000125.1 GCA_012513625.1 Actinomycetales bacterium
CACGATGAAGATGCCGAGGAAGATCGTCACGTTCATCTGCACCACGTAGATCGCGTAGAACACGATCAGCGCGGAGATCACGTCCATGGTGAGGGCCTGGCTGAGGTACATGCCGAGCAGCTTCCGGAACGATTCGAGCTTCAGCGGCGCCACCGCGGACGCGATCGAGAGGCGCGTGCGCTCCTGCGGGATCGGCGTGCGCTCGCGCGTGAGCTTCATCGCGATCAGGAGGGGCGTGGCAAACAGCAGGCCGAAGCCGAAAACCACCAGCAGGTAGAGCTGCATTTCCGTGAGCTGGCCGCGCGTGTAGAGCTGGATCAGGGTGGTGCCGATCACCGTGCAGGTGGCGGCGGCGATGGTGGAGAACGCGAGCCGCATCACGTTGATCCGGTTGCGTTCCTGGTAGTTGGTGGTGACCTCCGTGGAGAGCGAGCCGTAGGGCACCGCGATCATGGTGGAGACCGTGGTGTAGAACAGGTTCGCCGCCACCACGAACGCCACCTTGGCCGGAGTGGAGTCCCAGCTGCCGATCGGCGCCCAGATCGCGGCGAGTGCCACGGTCAGCAGGATCGCGCCGGTGGTGATGAATGGCCGGCGCCTCCCCCACCGCGTGCGCGTGTTGTCCGAGAGCAGGCCCATCAGCGGATCGTTTATCGCGTCCCACAGCCGTGGAATCAGGACCGCGAACCCCGCCCACGCGGGCGGGATGCCCACCACGTCCGCCAGGTAGAACAGGTACAGCACCGAGATCAGTGCCGCTCCCCCGCCGCCGAAGATGTCTCCCGCCGCAAAGAAGACCCGTTCCGGGCGGGTCATCTGCTCCGTGGCGCTCGGCAGTCCCGTACTCCGGTCCGCAGGATCGACGACGCCGCCTCCCGCCTCCGCCGTCCCCCGGGCGGCGCCTCCTCCCGCCTCCGCCACCCCCACCGCGATGTCCGGCATGGCCGGGTTGGGAGTGGGAATCGGCGGTGCCGGGATCACGGCGTCCGCTATCCGGTGAGGATCAACGGTCACGGGCGACGGGGCGCGGCGGCCCCCACCGCCCGCGGGCGGGTTCGAGGGGCTTTCGCGAGAGGGCATGCGCCCAAGACAACCAGTCCCCCTATGGCGGGCGCAACGGCCGTGGTGTCCGTCATCACCCGTTCGGGTGGTTTTCGCTCCTGATCTGGACGAAGAGGATCAGCGAAGGTCGCGTGTCTTGATTTCGCCCACGAGCTCGGACGCGATGGTACGGTTGCCGGCGGCGTTCGGGTGCAGCGAGCTCGTGAACGTGGCGGGGTCGAGCACGATCCCGTTGATCCACGGGGCGCGGGCGTTGATGCCGTGGTTGTTGAACAGCCATGTCAGGCTCACGAACTGGAATCCGTGCGCCGCCGCCTGCTGTTCGATCACCGCGTTGAGCGCGTCCACGGCGGCGTTGGCCATTTCCTGCTCTGCCACCGACATGTGGAGGACCGGGTTCTGCTGCAGCTGGGCGATCACGGCGTCCACGAGGTTCTGGTTACCGTCTGTGAGCTCGAGCAACACGGGGACCAGGAGCTGGATCGTGGCAGGGTCCAGGTTCACGGTGTAATCGCCGAACTTGGGGTCGAACAGGTGGGGGTATCCCGTCACCACCACGTGGGCGTTCGGAGCGTAGGTGCGAACCCCGGTATAGGCGGCGCCGAGCGCCGGGACGAAGCCGGGGTGCGCGGTTCCCTGCACGAACGCGCCCATGGCGCCGGCGCACGCGTTATCGTCGAAAATGAGGCACGCGGCCACCGAGGTGACCCACGGGAGGTCGTTTCCTCCAAGGGAGAGAGTGACCAGGTCGGTGTCCCCGTTGAGCACGGCGAGCTGGGAGGCGAACGTGGCGAACGAAGCCCCAGAAACGGCCGGGAAGTCCTCGAGCTCTATCCGCTTCCGGCCATCGAGGTAGTCCGGAAATGCGTAGCCATCCGCCGCGCCTGTGCCGGCGGCGTAGGAATCGCCGAGCGCGTCGTAGGTGACGGTGTCCGGCGCGGCCGCAGCAGGAGCGGCGAACGCGAGTGGGGCAATGAGGAGAGGAAGCGCCGCCAGGGCACCCGCCGATCTCCGGATCTTGGAACGCATAGTACTTTCCTCCCTGAAAGTAGTGCCGCGAGCGAGGTGCCCGAACGCTACCGAGTATGGCCGCAGGTGCGGGGCTTGCGCATGTCCACCATCACCCGTTCGGGTGGTTTCCGCTCCCTCTGCTGGCGGGCCTTTCACAGCGGACATACGTTTGTTGCATGGCACCGTCGAAGAAGCGGGGCGCCGATCCCGGGCCCTCCACCATGACCAAGGAGGAGCTCATCGACGCCCTCCGGAACCACTGAACCTCCCCACCGGGCCGGAGGACCGCGGGCGGCGTGCTGCAGGGGGGTGCGCCGCCCGCCTTTCACGCCTGCTGGGCGTACTCCGAGCCCGGCACGGACTCCCCCGGCGCGAGCACCTCGAGGATCCGGCCCAGGTCCTCCACCGAGGCGAAGTCCACCGTGATCCGCCCCCGACGGGCGCCCATGGTCACCTTCACCCGCGTGTCGAAGCGGTCCGCGAGCCGGGTGGCGAGTTCGTCCATCTCCGCACGGTTGCTCGCCTCCCTGGGACGACGACGCATCTCGGGTTCCAGCGGAGCCTCACCCAGGGCGACGATCTCCTCGGTGGCGCGGACCGAGAGGCCTTCCGCTACTATCCGTTGCGCTAACCTCTCCATCGCTCCGCCGTCCTCGAGCCCGAGGAGGGCGCGGGCGTGGCCCGCGGAGAGGACCCCGGCCGCCACGCGGCGCTGCACCAGGGGTGGGAGCTTCAGGAGGCGCAGGGTGTTGGAGATCTGGGGCCGTGAGCGGGCAACGCGTCGGGCCAACTCCTCCTGCGTGCAGCCGAAGTCCTCGAGCAGCTGTTGGTAGGCGGAGGCCTCCTCGAGTGGATTCAGATCGGCGCGGTGGAGGTTCTCCAGCAGGGCGTCCCGGAGGAGATCCGCGTCCTCGGTCTCCCGAATCACCGCGGGTATCGTCTCCAGACCCGCTAGTGCGGAGGCGCGGAGCCGGTGTTCGCCCATGATGAGTTCCCAGGGCGCCGTCGAGCCGGCGGGTGCGGGCCTCACCACGATCGGCTGAAGCAGGCCCACCTCCGAGATCGACGATGCCAGCTCCTCCAGATACTCCTCGTCGAACACTTCCCGCGGCTGGCGTGGGTTGGGAGTGATTTCCTCTACGGGCAGTTCTGCAACTCGGACGCCTGGTACGGGCCGCAGACCGTCGTTGGCCCGGTCCTGAGCGGGAGATGCGGTTGCTGTCCGTGCTGGTGCGGCGTTCGCTGCCTCGGTTGTGACCGCTGCCAAGGGAGGAGTTGAGAGGGTGCCAGCGTTGGCTGCGGCCAATCCACCGTTAGATCCGGGAGCGCCATTCGAATCCGATACGCCGTTGAAAGCACTGGACTCGCGTGCGCCGACGGATACTGACTCGGGGCCGGCGAGAGTCCCACCATTGGACCAGGCGGTCTCGGGACGAGCCTCGCGTTGCTCAACGGTCGTCGAATCCATGGGGGGTGGCGACGCCTCCCCCCGTGACGAAGGTGATCCGGGAGCATTACCACTCGGTGTCACGGAGCGCGGTGGGAAGAAGATGTCCGAGGGACGCTCGCGATCTTCGATCGAGGGGATGAGCGCACCGATTCCGCGGCCCAGGCCGCGCCTCTTCTCAGCCAAGGTGTTCCTCCTGCATCGCGGCGCCACGATCGGCGACTTCTCGGGCCGCCAACCGGTACGCGGTGGCGCCGGCTGACGTGGGGTCGTAGGTGATGATCGTCTGTCCGAAGCTTGGTGCCTCGGAGACCCTTACAGAACGGGGGATGGCTGTGGCAAGCGTCTGGTCCGGGAAATACTGCCGAACCTCATCCGCTACCTGTTTGGACAGGTTCGTGCGCCTGTCAAACATGGTGAGCAGGATCGTTGAGACCACAAGGCGCTCATTCATGGCCTCTTGGATCCGTTCCACGTTACGCAGCAGCATGGTCAGGCCCTCGAGGGCGTAGTACTCGCACTGGATGGGGATCAGCACCTCCTTCGCCGCAACGAACGCGTTGAGGGTGAGGATGCCAAGCGAGGGAGGACAGTCGATGATGACGTAGTCGAAGTCTGCGCCGGCCGGGTGGCCCAAAAACACGTCGAGAGCCTCACGAAGTCGTCGTTCGCGGCCCCATTCCGCCACAAGTTCGATTTCAGCGCCCGATAGATCGATGGTTGCGGGCGCCCCAAAGAGCCCATCTACGTCCTTGCAGGGCCGAATCACCTCTGCGAGGGTGCGTTCGCCGATCAGGACGTCGTAAATTGAGGGCGTTCCGGGCGAATGTTCGATTCCGAGTGCCGTAGAGGCATTTCCCTGCGGGTCGTTGTCGATCAGGAGGACCTTGAGGCCTCCGTGGGCGAGCGCGGCAGCCAGGTTGACTGCGGTGGTGGTCTTACCCACGCCGCCCTTCTGGTTGGAGATCGTGATGACTCGCTGGATTCCGGGCTTTGGGTAACGGACCCCCCGCAACGACATCGCGTTGCGGAGATCCTCTTCAACCTGGGAAGCGAGGGGAGTCTCTTCGGACTCGGACA